>CAZBMY010000051.1:0-11262 GCA_964492855.1 uncultured Flavobacteriaceae bacterium | reverse complement strand
GTTCATAGGTCATACCAATAGCGCCCATATATGTTGGGTAGGTATCTCCATAACTTGGATAGAACAAATCAAAACGTTCGCGTGTAAAAAACAACCATCCTTCTTGGTCAAAGTACTTCGCGTGATTTTTACCTATTTCTGTTTGGAAATCGCGTTGAAAATCGGAAATAATCTCATGAAAAGGCTCCGCTGCAGGCGCAAAATAATAGGGTTCATTAATGCCTTGTTCATGAAAATCTACATGGATGTGCGGCATCCATTTATTGTAAGCTTTTAGACGAGATGCAGATTCGACTTGGCTAGCCCAAGCCCAATCTCTATTAAGGTCAAACAAATAGTGATTTGGTCTACCACCTGGCCATGGTTCATTATGCTCGCTCGCTTGTTGGTCAATATCGTAGGGCTGACTTGCTGTTTCGTTAAACCAATTAACGTAACGGTCGCGACCATCAGGGTTAATACATGGGTCTATAATAACCACTGTATTTTTTAACCAATCTTGTTTTTCTGTTAGTAATTTATAGAGCGTAAGCATAGACGCTTCTGTACTTGAGGCTTCGTTACCATGTACGTTATAACTTAACCATACGATGGCAACTTCAGGATTTTCAGATTGGCCATCTATAAGCCCTGCATTTTTAAGGTTGTTTTCTCTAATACTATTTAGATTTCTAATATTTTCTTCGCTAGAAATATACGTTAGGTATAATGGCCGTCTTTCGTAAGTTTCGCCATAATTTTCTAATTTAACTTGGTTAGGCATAGCATTAGCAACAGCTTTAAAATAGTCGACAACCTGATGATGTCTACTAAATTGTGTTCCTATAGCATAGCCTAAAAATTCATCTGGTGATGGTATGGTTTGCGAAGTTGAACTTATAGGTATTCCAATAACTAATATAAGTGATAATAGAAATTTTTGCATAATTATGTTGGTTTGGTGTCAAAGCTAGTAAAAATAAATACTGAGTTCTAGAATATGGTATTTGAATATCATATTAACTAAAAATTAGCAGTTGTCATTTTCACTTGATGTATATTTATGCCATAATTTAAGATTGCAAATGCCAACCGACTGTATTTCTTTTAGAGACACAAACTATTTTTCAAAGTTTATCTGTGACTATTTGGATGAAAACCCAGAGTTAAAACCATTATATAACCGTTTTCCTAATCTTGAAAATTTTAAATCTCAAATTGAAGAAAAGAAGCTTTCTTTTAGCGAAAAGTCGAGAACCACTTTAGTTAATGTCTTAAAATCCCAATACAAGAATCTTGAAATTTCTGAGGCAACACTTCAAAATATAGATAGTTTAAATTCAGAGAATACATTCACAATTACTACGGGACATCAACTCAATTTGTTTACAGGGCCATTATATTTTTTACATAAAATTATTTCAACAATAAATCTCACAACTCAATTAAGTGAGGCGTATCCTAAATATAATTTTGTACCAGTATATTGGATGGCATCAGAAGATCATGATTTTGATGAAATCAATTATTTTAATTTTAAAGGGAAAAAAATTCAATGGAATAGAGATGATGGAGGTCCTGTTGGTCGTTTTGACACTCAAGGGCTTGATGCGGTTTTAGATATCGTCACAGCTGAGTTTGGGCCAGGGAAGCATGCAGATCAATTAGTAACATGGTTTAAGGATGCTTATTTAAATCATAAAAATTTAGCAGATGCCACACGTTATTTAGCTAATGCCTTATTTGCGGAACATGGTTTGGTCGTTTTAGATGCCGATGATAGAGACTTAAAGCGTTTGTTTATTCCACAAATGCAAAAAGAACTATTTGAACAAACAGGTTTTGAATGCGTTTCTAAAACCAATACAACACTCGAAAGTTTAGGATATAACATTCAAGTAAATCCTCGTGAAATCAATGTATTTTACATAAAAGATAACCTTAGAGAACGTATTGTCTTAGAGAATAATGAATACAAAGTCAATACTACCAATATCACTTGGTCTAAGGATAGTTTGATTGGAGAATTAAATCAGTCCCCAGAATGCTTTTCACCAAATGTAATTATGCGTCCTTTATATCAGGAAGTTATTTTACCAAACCTATGTTACATTGGTGGTGGAGGAGAGCTAGCCTATTGGTTTCAATTAAAATCTAATTTTGAAACGCAGAATGTTACATTTCCAATACTTTTATTGCGTAATTCTGTTTTAATAAAAACGAGCAAACAATCTGGAAAACAAGAAAATTTAAACATTTCTAATTCAGATTTATTTTTGAAGCGCAGTAATTTTATCAATAAACGCGTTCGACAAATTTCAAATATTGATATCGATTTTTCTGAACAGATAATACATTTAGAAAAACAATTTTCTGATTTACGTCAACTTGCTGAAGAGACCGATAAGTCATTTTTGGGAGCTGTTGAAGCCCAAGAAAAGAAACAAATTAAAGGTTTAAAGCGTTTAGAAAAACGATTGCTCAAAGCGCAGAAAAGAAAGTTAGCAGACCAAATAGAGCGTGCTACAGAATTGCAAGAACAGTTATTTCCTAAAAATAGTTTACAAGAACGAAATACTAATTTTTCAGAATTGTATTTGGAGTTTGGAGCATCTTTAATCCCAGAATTGGTTAAATCTTTAGAACCTTTAAAAGGTGAATTTACGATTGTAACCATCTAAACACGGATGTTAATAATTACATTAAAAATTAGCGCAAAAAATTGATATAAGGAAACTGTAATTCCTAAATCATTTCTATTTTTGCACATGCAACACAACAAAGTCCTTATTTTAGATTTCGGGTCGCAATACACACAGCTTATTGCGCGTCGCGTTAGAGAATTAAATATCTATTGCGAAATCCATCCTTTTAATAAAATTCCAGCCGATTCAGACAGTTTTAAGGCTGTTATTTTATCAGGTAGTCCAAACTCAGTTAGAGGTGAAGAGGTACTTCATCCTAATCTCGAAAACATACGAGGAAAAAAGCCAATGTTAGCCGTTTGTTATGGCGCGCAGTATTTAGCTCATTTTTCTGGTGGTGAAGTTGCGGAATCAAACACGCGTGAGTATGGTAGAGCAAATCTTGGGTTTGTAAAAGAAGGTGAAGATTTCTTTGAAAACATCCACGAAGGAAGCCAAGTTTGGATGAGTCATAGCGATACAATCAAACAATTACCTACAGGTGGCGTTTTATTAGCAAGTACTGCAGATGTAGAAAATGCTGCCTTTAAAATTGAAGGCGAGACTACGTATGCGATTCAATTTCATCCAGAAGTATATCACTCTACAGACGGACATCAATTATTACAAAATTTCTTAGTAAAAATTGCTAATGTCGAACAAGATTGGACACCAAATGCATTTGTAGAAGAAACGGTCCAAGATTTAAAAGATAAACTAGGAAACGATAAAGTTGTTTTAGGTTTATCAGGAGGTGTTGATTCTTCTGTTGCTGCTATGTTATTACATAAAGCCATCGGTGAGAATTTGTATTGCATATTTGTAAATAATGGATTGTTACGTAAAAATGAGTTTGAAGATGTGCTTCACCAGTACGAGGGTATGGGACTTAATGTAAAAGGCGTAAATGCTTCGGCACGCTTTTTGGATGCTTTGGCAGGGAAGAGTGATCCAGAAGAAAAACGAAAAACGATAGGTCGTATTTTTATTGAGGTTTTTGATGATGAAGCACACTTAATACAAGATGTAAAATGGTTGGCTCAAGGTACAATTTACCCTGATGTGATAGAAAGTGTTTCGGCAACAGGTGGACCAAGTGCTACCATTAAGAGTCATCATAATGTTGGTGGATTACCAGATTTTATGAAACTAAAGGTGGTAGAGCCATTAAAGGCGCTCTTTAAAGATGAGGTTAGACGTGTTGGAGCATCAATGAATATGGATGCGCACCTTTTAGGAAGGCACCCATTTCCTGGACCAGGATTGGCAATCCGAATTCTTGGAGATCTAACTGCGGAGAAAGTTCGTATATTACAAGACGTCGATGCTATTTTTATAAATAATCTGCGTTCTTGGAATTTATATGATAAGGTATGGCAAGCAGGAGCAATGTTACTTCCTGTAAACAGTGTCGGTGTCATGGGAGATGAGCGTACATACGAAAAATGTGTGGCTCTAAGAGCTGTAGAAAGCACAGATGGTATGACGGCAGATTGGGTTAATTTACCCTATGAGTTTTTACAAAAAACCTCAAATGAAATAATAAATAAAGTGAAAGGCGTTAATAGAGTAGTGTATGACATTAGTTCAAAACCGCCTGCAACTATAGAGTGGGAATAATATAAGTTAGCACTCGACAATTTAAAATGTATGAAGCAGTTTTTAATTATTTTATTTTCAATTTTTACAATTGGTCTCAGTGCGCAGAATTACAAAACGCATAAAGTTAAATCTGGAGAAACTCTAGAAACTATAGCTAAGCAATATTTAGTGACACCATTTGATATTTTGGCACTTAATCCTGATGCTAAAACTAATTTCGGTATAAATACAACACTTATAATTCCAAATTCTAGGGTTAAAAATGCAGTTTTAATTGAAGATGCTAAAGAAATAATTGATTATAAAACCCATAAAGTAAAACGTAAAGAAACACTTTATGCATTGTCAAAACGCTATAATATTAGTGAAGCAGAAATTAAAAAAGCAAACCCAAGACTATATTCTGAAAATTTAAGACGAGGAGATCGTATAAGAATTCCGAGCTTTAAGACTATAGTTTCTAAGCAAACCTTATCAAATACTATAAAAAAATATGCTGTTAGACCAAAAGAAGGTAAGTGGCGAATTGCATACAGGTTTGGAATCACAGTATCAGAGTTAGAAGCGTTAAACCCTGGTTTAGAAGAAATTCTACAACCAGGTGATTTACTTAATGTACCCAATATTGCTAATAACGAGGAGAAGAAAACAGGTATAAATACTAATTTTTATGAAGTTCAGCCAAAAGAAGGTTTTTTTAGGTTAAATAAAAAATTGGGTTTAACTCAAGGAGAATTAGAGGAACTTAATCCTGGATTATCAGAGTCTGGATTAAAAGCAGGTATGGTACTTAGAATACCAGAAGATATAGATGTTACAGCAGTAGCTATTGAAGATGAATTAAATGTTATAAATCTAAAAGACAGTATTACAAATACGACTACAAAAAAGCTAGCTGTTTTATTACCTTTTAGACTTCATCGCATAGATTTAGATTCTGTTGCAGAAACAAAAGATATTATGAAGTCTGATCGCGTTTTGAGTACAGCTTTAGATTTTCATTCTGGTGTTTTAATGGCTTTAGAGTCAGCAAGGCAACTTGGTATATCTACAGAGCTAAAGGTATTTGATACAGAAAACAGAACTACTGAGATTTCTAATATTGCAAGAAAAGAAGATTTTTCAGAATATGATGCTATTATAGGTCCGATGATGGGCAAAACTTTTGACCGCTTTGTGTCTGAATTTAAAGGTAAGCAGGTTCCGGTTTTTGCGCCATTAGCAAAACCATCAAAAGTAGTGTCTAATGTATATCAAACTATCCCTGATAAGAAAGTGCTAGAGCAAAAAATGGTTAACTACATTAAACAAGATAGTACCAAAACTCAAGTTTTTATTATTGCGGATCAAAAGCATAGAACAGTAAGTAATAATTTGAAAAGAGAATTTCCTGGAGCAAAACAATTATTTACAGTGTTAAATAAGGAAGGTAAAAACAAAGGTAAAGACGCCTATTTTATATACCCCGTTACATTCGAAAATTTATTTAAGCCAGGTAAAAATGTAGTTTTTTTAGAGACCGATAATGTGTCTTTTGGCTCAAGTATAATTAGTTTACTTAATGGGTTAGCTATGGACGATATTGAAATTGTTTTAACGACCACAGATAAAAGTAAGGCCTTTGAGAGTAAAGACCCTGATAATAATTACCATTTGTCTAATTTAAAGTTTCATTATGCTACAATAAACAGAGTGTATAATGATGAATCGTCAAATAGTTTTGTTGAAAATTATAAGTCAACTTATGGCTTATCACCAAGTAAATATGCAACTAGAGGTTTTGATTTAACATTAGACATTCTATTACGACTTTCATCTAGTGAGGATGGATTACCTAAATCAGATGATATTGTTGCCACAGAATATATTGAGAATAAGTTCTTTTATTCAAAGAAGTTGTTTGGAGGTTATGTTAATCAAGCATCCTATATAGTGCGTTATGATAACTTAAAGATTGTTGAGGTAAAATAGGACTTCTTTTTATTCTTTATTATATATAACAATATTAGATTTAGCTCTTCGTTTTTAGATTGAGCATATCCCTTACTGATGAAATATTATTTTATTTTTCTTTTCGCTTTCTCCTTTTGCTTTGGTCAAAACGGAAATTTAGAAACATCATCTTGGAATGAGAAGACCCCCATTTTGTGGAAAGATTTCGAAGGTAAAATTGATAGTAATTCTAATGCTGCAGCGCAAACAGCTTCGGGCATCTCTTTTGGGTTTTCTATAGGTAAAACAGGAGGGAGAATAACGGATTTTACAACGACTGTAGATTGCTTATTTTATCCTTCAGAATCCTGGTATAAACCAGATGTTGTTACACCTCATATATTAAAACACGAACAACTACATTTTGATATTACAGAATTGCACGCACGCAAATTTAGACAACAAATTACTAGAGTTAGGCCATCCTCTAGATTACGAACAGAATTAAATAGTTTATATAAGTCTATTAGTAAAGCATCATCGTTAATGCAAAATAAATATGATAGAGAAACTAATCACTCTATTGATAAAGCGCAACAAGCGGCATGGAATCTTTACATAGCCAAAGAACTCAAAAAGCTTAAAGCTTATAAAACGCAATAGATGTTATCTGCTAATAGAGAAGCCCTTATAGAATTGGCTAAATACAAAATGCCTTTCGGTAAATACAAAGACCAATACCTAGTCGACATCCCCGAATATTATTACACATGGTTTAAGCAAAAAGGTTTTCCGAAAGGAAAACTGGGTAATATGATGCAGCAGATGTATGAGATTAAGATAAATGGTTTAGAAGAACTTATTCATACTATAAAAGGTAATTCATAGTAAACTTCTAAAAATTAATGTATTCTTTGATTTATTAAACATATCATTTTTAATTCACTAACTAATCCTAAAACAATTACCAATTAAGTCATTTAATTTTGTAAATTTGCCTGCGTTTAAAAGCGCAACATGATAACTCACCCTAAGTATATTTTTGTAACTGGCGGCGTGTCTTCTTCTCTAGGAAAAGGCATTATAGCAGCATCTCTAGCCAAATTATTACAAGCCCAAGGTTACAGAACTACAATTCAAAAACTAGATCCATATATTAATATAGATCCAGGAACACTAAATCCTTATGAGCATGGCGAATGCTATGTTACTGATGATGGCGCAGAAACGGATTTAGATTTAGGGCATTACGAGCGTTTTTTAAACGTACCTACATCACAAGCTAATAATGTAACTACAGGTCGTATTTATCAGAGTGTTATTGATAAAGAGCGTCGTGGCGAATTTTTAGGAAAAACGGTTCAAGTTATTCCTCATATTACTGATGAAATTAAGGACCGTATTCAGATTTTAGGTAATTCTGGGGATTATGATATTGTCATCACCGAAATAGGAGGTACTGTTGGAGATATAGAATCTTTACCTTACGTAGAGGCTGTTAGACAGTTAGAATGGGATTTAGGAGAGCACAATACATGTGTTATTCACTTAACACTAGTGCCTTATTTATCGGCTGCAGGTGAGTTAAAGACAAAACCAACCCAGCATAGTGTAAAAACATTGATGGAAAGCGGAGTACAGGCCGATATTTTAGTTTGCCGTACAGAGCACGAACTGAGTGATAGTATCAAAAATAAACTCGCACGTTTTTGTAATGTAAAGAAGGAAGCCGTTATTCAATCTATAGATGCATCTACAATTTATGATGTGCCAAATCTAATGCTAGAAGAAGGCTTAGATAAAGTAGTATTAAAGCAATTAGACTTAAATAGCGATAAACCAGACTTATCGTTATGGAATCAATTTGTACATCGCCACAAAAATCCTAAAGATGAAGTAACCATTGGATTAATTGGTAAATATGTAGAGTTACAAGATTCTTACAAGTCTATATTAGAAGCTTTTATTCATGCAGGAGCAAAAAACGAAGTAAAGGTTAAAGTAGAATCTATACATTCTGAATACCTAACAGTATCTGATGCTGAAAAGAAATTAAGTCATTTAGATGGCGTTTTAGTTGCACCAGGTTTTGGAGAGCGTGGTATAGAAGGTAAGATTGAAGCTGTACGATATGTTAGAGAACACAATATTCCATTTTTAGGAATCTGTCTTGGGATGCAAATGGCAGTAATAGAATACGCAAGAAACGTACTAGGATTAGAAGGTGCCAATTCTACAGAAATGAATGCGCATACATCTCATCCTGTAATTGCTTTAATGGAGTCCCAAAAAGATGTAGTAAATAAAGGCGGCACCATGCGTTTAGGTTCTTGGGATTGTAGCTTAGAAAAAAATAGCTTATCTCACAAAGCGTATCAATCTAATGCGATAAAAGAGCGTCACCGTCATCGATACGAGTTTAATAATAAGTATAAGACTCAATTAGAAGAAGCCGGATTAAAACCAACAGGTTATAATCCTGAAACAGGATTAGTAGAAATTGTAGAAATACCATCACACAGTTGGTTTGTGGGTGTACAATATCATCCTGAATATAAGAGTACAGTAGCTAACCCGCATCCACTTTTTGTATCTTTTGTTGCGGCAACGCTTCAGTATAAAAATAATAAATAGCGTGTCAGTTTGACATATATGATACTTTGGATAGCTTTTTGGGTTATCAAAATAACTAATCAATTACATTACCGTTAAAACGGTTAGAGCATATGGAAGAAAAGAAATTTGACATTAACTCAGTCATAGGATTTATACTCCTTTTTGGAATTATGATTTGGTATTTTTACCAAAATCAACCAACACCAGAAGAGTTAGAAGCGCAAAAAAAAGCTGAAACAGAAAAGATAGCAGCAGAACAAAAAGCAAAAGAAGAAGCAGAAACATTAACGACTAAAGTGACGACTGCTGAAGATTATTCTAATGCTTCAGCTTCAGATTCATTACAACAAATCGCGCTTCAAAATAAGTTAGGTGCTTTTGCTTACGCGTCTTCTTTACCATCAGCTACAGATGCTGTAACAGAAGTAGAAACTGATGTACTAGCGCTGAAGTTTAATAATAAGGGCGGTCATCTTGCTGAGGTTAAACTAAAAGCGTTTGTAGATAATAATGACGAATCCATCTATTTAATTAAAGATGGTAATGCAAACTTTAATATCAATTTTTCTACTACTGACAATCGTGTGTTAAACACAGAAAACCTCTATTTTCAGCCAGTAGTAACTAAAAGCGGTGATAATACAATATTGTCTATGAAACTTAAAGTTTCAGAAACACAATTTTTAGAATATCGATACGAGCTTAAACCAGATGATTATATGATTGATTTTTCAATCAAATCTCAAGGTTTAGATAATGTCTTGAATAGTTCTCAAGAGATTAATCTTGATTGGAAATTAAAAGGGTTTAGTAATGACAAAAGTGTGTCTTATGAAAATAGATACACACGTCTTACGTATCAGCATGATGGTGATAAGATAGATAAACTGGCTCAGATGAATGATGACGAAGAGTTGGTGTCAGATGTCTATTGGTTATCATACAGACAGCATTTCTTTAGTAGTATTTTAGTACCAGAGACGCCATTTAAGTCTGTAAGTATGTCTTCTAAGGACTTGGTAGAAAACGAAGAGATAGATACGCTTTTTACTAAGCAATATGCTTCAAAAATTCCATTAACACTTAGTGGAGGAGAATTTAATAAGTCTATGGGCTTGTACTTTGGTCCTACAGATGCAAAGATTTTAAAGAGTTACGATAAAAATCTTCAAGAAAGTATCCCGTTTGGTTGGGGTATTTTTGGTTGGATTAATAAAGCAATTTTTATTCCTTTATTCGGGTTTTTAAGTGGCTTCTTACCTTATGGTATTGCTATTATTGTAATGACAATTTTGGTTAAAATATTATTGTCCTTTGTACAGTATAAACAATTTTTATCTCAAGCGAAGATGAAAATTTTAAAACCAGAGCTAGATGCTATTAGAGCAAAATACAAGGACAATAAGCTAAAGGCTCAGCAAGAGACTATGGCATTGCAAAATAAGGCTGGGGCCAGTCCGCTAAGTGGTTGTTTGCCTGGTTTAATGCAGATACCTGTGTTCTATGCTTTATTTATGTTTTTCCCAACGGCATTTGATTTAAGGCAGAAAAGTTTCCTTTGGGCAGATGATTTAAGTTCTTATGATAGTATAGCTGAGTTGCCATTTAATATCCCGTTTTATGGCGATCATGTAAGTTTATTTCCAATTTTAGCGGCTGTAGCTATTTTCTTTTATATGAAAATGACAACTGGTCAACAGACAGCTATGCAAGGCCCACCACAAGAAGGTATGCCAGATATGAGCAAGATGATGAAGTATATGATTTACTTTTCACCATTATTAATGTTAGTATTCTTTAATAATTATGCCTCAGGATTGAGTTTGTATTACTTCATATCTAATTTAATTAGTATTGGTATTATGCTAGTGATTAAAAACTACATCATTGATGAAGAGAAAGTTCTGGCTAAAATAGAAGTCAGTAAGAGCAAGCCTAAGAAACAAAACCGTTTTCAGAAGAAGATGGCAGATATGATGGAGCAAGCAGAAAAACAAAAACAAGTACAGCAACGTAATAAGAAGAAATAAATAGTTTCTTTTACTTAACAATAGAAGAAAGCCAGAACATGAGTTTTGGCTTTTTATTTTATTAAAAATGAAGTTTCATACCTTCATGAGTTTGCTTAAACCCTAAGTCTTTGTAAAACTGAATTGCTTTAGGGCGTTTTTTATCTGTAGTTAACTGCAGTACATGCGCATTTTTTTCTTTAGCTCTAGCAATTGCCCATTTAAACATATGCTTACCAATACCTAAACCTCTTTTGTCTTTCCTAATACGTACAGCTTCAATTTGTGCTCTAATACCTCCTTTATAAGTTAAATATTGAATAAAGGATAACTGCATAGTACCGATAATCTCAGATTCCTCAGATTCGACAACTATTAATTCTTGATTATTATCTACACTTATATTTTTAAAAGCATTTACATATGATTTGGGTAATGGA
>CAZBMY010000050.1:0-11457 GCA_964492855.1 uncultured Flavobacteriaceae bacterium | reverse complement strand
ATCTACATCAGAATCTCTAATATATTTACCTATTGGGTCTTGTAATCCCATATATTTAACAGCCGTTTTGTTTAGAATTACTGCATTTGAATCTGTTGCAAATTCTCTCGAAAAACCTCTTCCTTCAATAAGTTTTAAACCTAAAGTTTCTACAAAATCATAATGCACGGAAGTATAAGCTAAATCTTCTTGAAAACCTTCTGGCTTTCCATCCCAAGTATAACCACTTCTATTAGACCATATTTGCGTAGTAGGACTACTCATAGCCGTCATATGCGTTGCCCCGCCAGATGTAATAAATTGTTGACGCATTATATCTTGCTTTCCAACAAATTCTGAACTCATAACTGGGATTTGAACCAAACCTTTTTTATCATAACCTGTTGGTCTATCTTTACTAAACTGAATTTGATTCATTACAACTAGAGTTCCAATAATGAGCGCCACAGATATAGTAAATTGAGCAACTACTAAAACTTTACGAGGCAAGGAAGAATAGCGACCTGCTTTAAATGTCCCTTTTAATACAGCAACAGGGTTAAATGACGATAAATACAATGCAGGATAACTCCCTGCTAAAATTGCAGTGACAACTATGAATGCTAAAGCAAATACCCAAAATAAACCATTAGACCAAGGAAAAACTATAGCTTTACTAGCCAACGTATTAAAGCCATTTAAAGAAATTAATACAATTCCTAGTGCAACTATAAAAGCCAAGCAGACAATAAGAAACGATTCCGTTAAAAATTGAAAAATAAGCTGCTTGCGTTGAGAACCTATAGATTTTCTAATACCAACTTCAGTTGCTCTCTTCTCTGAGCGTGCTGTACTTAAATTAATGAAATTAATACAAGCAAGAAGAAGTATAAATGTACCAATAATACCAAATAGCCAAACATTTTCAATTCTACCACCAGTATTAACACCATTTTCCCAATCTCCTCTGAGGTACCAATCCTTCATTGGAAATAGAAAAATTTCAGGGTTAAACTCTGCTTCATCAGGCGAATTTCTAATTTTGATATCACGTATTTTTGCTGAAACAGCTTCCATCGTTGTATTATCATTAATCTGAGCAAACATCTGAAATGAGTTATTTCCCCAACTATCTTCTGCATTTCTAACCCACTCCTCTGAGGCTACATAAAATTTCCAAGGCATTAAATATTTAGCACCATTAAAAGAATTATTTTCACTTAAATCTTCGTAAATAGCTGTTACTTTAGCAGGATTGGCATTATTAATTTTAACTAACTTACCTAAAGGGTCTTCTGAACCAAATAATGCCTTTGCAGTCTCTTCAGAGAGCATCAACGAATTAGGTCCTTTAAGACTTTCTCTGTCTCCTTTAATGACATTAAGCTCTAACATGTCTACTGCACCATCTTGAATATAATAACCTGAAACATTAATGTTTTTGTCTCCATAACTTATATATCTTGTAAAGTTCCAAGATGACATAAGTAGATGTTTAAAATTATCACCAAACTCTTCACGCATTGCAAACTCTAAAGGTCTTGGGATTGCAGGACCAGTATCAACATCATCATTTGCAGATTCGTGCTGAAAAACCTGAGCTATAGTTTCTTTTTCTTTGAAATAACTGTCATAATTCAACTCATCATAAATCCATAACCCTATCAGTATTGTCGCTGCCATACCAATTGCCAAACCAGATATATTAATAAATGAATATACCTTATTCTTTAGAAGGTTTCTAAACGCTATTTTGAAATAATTTTTAAGCATGATTGAAAGAAATTACTGTTCGTTTTTTAATTCATTTAGGTATTAACACTTCAGTATAATTTTGGTTGATTATTGATTGATGACTTTTATATACTGAAGTGACATCTACCTCGGCTGATTGGTTTTTGATTGGCTTTTGATTGGTTTTCAAGCTAAGATGTTTTCAGTTACTTTTTGACCGTCTAACATTCTTATAATTCTGTGACTGTATTTTGCATCATGCTCACTATGTGTTACCATGATGATTGTAGTCCCTGCTTCATTAAGATCAATTAACAAGTCCATAACTTCATTACCATTAGCACTATCTAAGTTTCCAGTAGGCTCATCTGCTAATATTAATTTTGGATTGTTTACAACGGCTCTAGCTACTGCTACACGTTGTTGTTGACCACCAGATAATTGTTGTGGAAAATGATTACGGCGATGCATAATTTGCATTTTCTCTAAAACTTCCTCTACTCGTTTTTTACGTTCAGCTGGTTTTACACCCGTGTAAATTAATGGTAATTCTACATTCTCAAAAACGGTTAATTCATCAATAAGATTAAAACTTTGAAAAACAAAACCGACATTGTGCTTACGTAAATCTGAACGTTTACGCTCATTATAACCTGCAACCTCTTCGCCATTAAACTTAAAGCTTCCGCCGTCTGGATCATCTAGTAAGCCTAAAATATTTAATAAGGTCGATTTACCACAACCAGAAGGTCCCATTATTGCAACAAACTCTCCTTCTTTGACTTCAAAAGACAGCTTATTAAGTGCGATTGTTTGTACCTCTTCTGTTCTGTAAAACTTCTCTAAATCCGTAATATGTATCATTTCTTATTTGCTTTTAGCTATTGGCCATTGGCTTTTAGCTTTGTTGATTATTGTTTATTCTCTTATTTCTATTTTTTTTACTTCAATATAAGTTCTTCGACATCTCCAAAAGAATCATAACTAGATGTTACTACCTTATCCCCTGGATTTAGACCTTCAAGAACCTCATAGTATTCAGTATTTTGACTTCCTAATCTAATATTTACCTTGTAAGCTGTATCGCCATCTTCGCTAACTTTAAAAATCCAATTGCCACCCGATTTCTGAAAAAAACCTCCTTTCGGTACGAGCAACGCTTCTTTCTCTGCACTAAGAGCTACTCGTATCTGTAAGTTTTGACCACGACGAATACCTTGTGGCACTTCACCCTCAAACGTCATATCTACTTGAAAGCGCCCATTATTAACCTGTGTAAATACTTTTTTGATAGTTAGCGTGTATAACTTTCCATTAAGTGTAAACGTACCTGTTTGACCCGTGTATATTCTAGAAATATAATGCTCATCAATATCAACTCTTACTTTGTAACCAGTAGTTACATCTACTTGTCCTAATCGTGTACCTTTTGTAATAGACTGTCCAATCTCTGCATCTAATGATGTTAACTGGCCATCAATCGGTGCTCTAACAACTAAGTCACCTACTTTTTTTCGCATTAATTCTAAAGCACTTTGTGTACGTGCGTAAGAGCTCTTAGCTTGATTAATTTCTAATTTTGAAGAAATTGAATCTTCAGCCAAAACTTGCTGAGACAAATTCATTCGTTCCTTTTGATAATCATAATTGTTTTTTGAAGACTCATAGTCTTGACGACCAATAGCTCCTTTATCGTATAAACGCTTGTTTAACTTATAAACACGTTCTGCTTCAATTAAGCTATTTTCTACATCTGTAAATTGATTCTGTCTGTTAATGGTGTTCTGTCTTGCAGCATTTTGAGAAATCTGCATCTGAGTTAAAAGATTATAAACCGATGTTTCCTGGTTTATCAAAGTCAACTCCAAATCTGTATTAGATAATCTCAAGATAGGCTCCCCTTTTTTTAATATAGCGCCATCCTCTACAAATTTTTCTTCAACACGACCACCTTCTAAAGCATCTAAATAAATTGTTGTTATTGGTAATACAATTCCGTTAACAGGTATGTTTTCTTGAAACACATCTTTAGTAACACTATTTATTGAAATTCGTTCTTTTTCAACATTCAATTTTGAACCTCCTGAGGTTTGTATAACTACATACGCTATTAGTGCTATAACAGCTACAACACCTGCTACTGTTAATAGTTTTTTAGTTGAAAATTTTTTCTGTTGAATTGGAACGTCCATTATTATTTTTTTAATTACGCTAAATATATAGTGAAGATGATGCCAAAACTTCAAGTTGTTGTTTTTTAGATGTTTATGATTTTATATCAAAATAAAAGTGTTCGTTTTTGATACACTTTATGTACGAAAGTGTACACTTTTAAGACATGCTAAATTTTATTTTTTTAAGCTGTACATAAATTGTATTATTGTGTATAAACCATTTTAGGATAACTCAGGATTTTGTTCAATATTAAAAAGGGGGCTAAAACCATGGTTTTAAATAATTAATCTTACTTACCGTATAATGGTATTAAAAAATGCTTCGATATTAGTTATAGATGATGATGCAGATGTACTTACAGCATTACGTCTACTATTAAAACCTTTGGTAAAAACAGTTGTTGTAGAAAAAAATCCAAACAACATTACCTCACAAATTGAAAAGGCAGATTATGATATTATAATTCTAGACATGAACTTTAATGCCCTAGTCAATACAGGGAACGAGGGTATTTTTTGGCTAAATAAAATTCAGAAGCAAAAACCAGAAATTTCGGTTGTCTTAATGACTGCTTATGCAGATATTGATTTAGCGATTAGAGGACTTAAAGAAGGTGCATCAGACTTTCTTATGAAACCCTGGAAGAATGAAAAAATCATAGAAACTCTTAACGCCATATTAAGCAAGAAAAAATCGAATACAAAAAAACAAACATCATTAAATACTAATACTGTAGAAATTATTGGCGAGAGCGATGTGATGCAAGATGTGTTTGTTAAGTTAAAAAAAGTTGCGCCAACAGATGCTAATGTTTTAGTACTTGGCGAAAATGGTACTGGTAAAGATTTAATTGCAAGAGCACTGCATGACAACTCTAACAGAAGAAATAAGCCATTTATAAAAGTCGATGTTGGTGCTTTAACCTCTTCTTTATTTGAAAGTGAATTATTTGGATACAAAAAAGGTGCATTTACAGATGCGCGAGAAGACCGTCAAGGTCGTTTTGAAGCTGCTAACGGCGGTACATTATTTTTGGATGAAATAGGTAATATCACCTTAGGTCAGCAAGTTAGACTACTAACTGCTTTACAAAACAGACAAGTTACGCCATTAGGCTCTAACCAGCCTATTGACATTGACATTAGATTGATTTGTGCCACAAATGTTGACCCAAAAGCTTTAGCAGACGAGAGTAAATTTCGTAAAGATTTAATTTACAGAATAAACACCGTAGACATTATCGTCCCACCACTTAGAGATCGTGGAACTGACATTACTGAACTTTCAAAGCATTTCGTTTCTCTATATGCAGAGAAATATAATAAAAATCCGTTCTCTTTTGATACTGGTTTTATTTCAAAATTAAAAAAACACGACTTTCCTGGTAATGTTAGAGAACTACAATATGTTTTAGAACGTGCCGTAATTATGACTGATGGTAGCCTATTAAAAACTGATGATTTAGTCTTCTCTTCTATCGAAAGGTCCACAAATACAAAACCTATAGAATCTAAAAGTCTTAATCTTGATGAGATTGAAAAAAATGCCATCCTTACCGTTTTAGAAAAACACAAAGGCAATGTATCAAAATCTGCAAAAGAGTTAGGCATCACTAGAGCCGCTCTTTACAGACGATTAGAAAAGTATGAACTTTAAAGGTTACATCTTTAGATTATTTTTTAGGATTATACTTATTGTAGGTTTAATTCTCACTTTTATATATACTTTAAATAATACTGAGAGTGTCTATACGATACTAATTGGTATTGGACTATTGTATCTACTTATTAATACTTACAGCTTTGTAAAACGCCGTTTTGTAGTTATGGATGATTTTTTTGAAGCCGTAAAATATCGTGACTTTTCAAGATGGTTCCCTGAAGATAGAGGACCAAAAGATATTCGATTTTTATACCAAGGATTTAATGAGATTAATAGAACTATAAAAGAGATTAACTCTCAAAATGAAGCGCAATACGTCTATCTACAAAAGATTTTAGAGATGGTAGATATTGGTATTATTGCTTACAACTTAGAGTCTGGAGATGTATTATGGAGTAATGATTCATTCAGTGATATTTTAGATTTACCCACTTTCAAAAACATTAGATTTGTCGAAAACAGAAAGTCAGATATATTTAATACCGTTTTTGAAACCTATCACAGAGAACCTGATTCTATCTCCATAGCACTTCAAAATGAAAGTATAAAAGTATTGATATCTGACACTGTTTTTCAAGTAGATGATGATGCATTTAAACTTATCGTTATTCAGAATATTGATGATACTTTAAATAAAAATGAATCTGAATCTTGGAAAAAATTATTGAGTGTTATGACCCACGAGATTATGAACTCTATTGCTCCTATTTCGTCTTTAGCAGATACACTTCAACAGAATTTACAATTAGCACTAGAACATCCTGAAGATTCTCAACTCGAATTAGAAGACCTCAACTCTGGTATAAAAACTATTAAAAATCGTAGTGAAGGGTTATTAAAATTTGCCAAAACGTATCGTAGTTTAAGTAAAGTAACACATCTTAATTTACAACGTGTTAGGATTGAAGAGTTGTTTAATAATATTCAACTTTTAATGGCGCCTTCTATTAAAGCAAAACATATAGATATAGAGTTTAATATTACTAGTCCAAAATTAGAACTCGACATAGACACACATCTAATAGAACAGGTTTTAATTAACCTATTACTTAATGCTGTTGATGCCTGCAAAAGTAAAAATGACGCAAAGATTAAAGTTGAAGCGTCTAAAAATTCTAACAGAGATATTATAATAAAAGTATTAGATAACGGCTCTGGGATCCCACTAAGTATTTTAGAGAATATTTTTGTGCCTTTCTTTACGAGTAAAGCAACAGGTAGTGGAATAGGCTTAAGTCTCTGCAAGCAAATTATGCTACTTCACAAAGGCCGTATTGTCGTAAAAAGCATTGAAGATAAAGGCACTGTTTTTAGCCTGATATTTTAATTAAAATTGTCTTATTCAATAAAATTTACTCAGCTAATATTAGAGTATTTTCAGCTATTGGGTAATCTAGACCATTTTTGGTTTTTGACTAGAACCAATAGCTAAATACTTGTATATCATAACCAACGAAAAGGCAGCATTTAAAATCCAAATCGATAACCCTACAAAAAGTAATGACATTGCCTTACTACTTAATGTCACAAACTCATTGAATTCTGAAAGCAACGCTCCGAGAAAATAAAGGTTTATCAAAAAGAAAAGTACTCCAAACATAAATCCCAAAACTTTCTTTTTAAAAATAATTTGAAGCATTAGTATTACTGCAATTCCTATAAGAATAGGGTTAAATTCAAAAGGATGAGAATATCCTGATAAAACAATTAAAATTATAAAGTAATATTCTGGTAATTTTAAAAAAAATGCTTTCATTTTTATATTTAATTTTTAACTCCAGGTAACCCTTCAGGTCGTTTTGTTTGCCAATTAAATGGCTTCGCCTTTTTCTTAATAGGTGCAACTTCATCTAAAGTACTCGCGTCATATACAATACCATTTTTAATAACGTGAGTTAAAGTGTTTGTGTTACGTAAATCATCCATCGGGTTTTTACTCATAATTAAGATATCGGCTAGCTTACCAGTCTCTAATGAACCTAAATCATTATCCAAACCAATGGCTTCTGCACCTTTTATAGTAGCAATTTTTAAAGCATCGTGGTTTTTCATACCTCCACTTGCAACTGCCCAAAGTTCCCAATGAAAACCAAGGCCTTGCAATTGACCATGACTTCCAATACCTCCAATACCATCAGCTTCAATTAAATCTTTCATAAACTCTGCATGCTTCTTAAACACATGTTCTTCATCCATAAACCAACCTGGTCGACGTCTAGATTTTTGTGCTAACTCCTTATATGGAGTAAAGTATTGCATTTTAGCATCACTATATGGATTTTCTCTTGAATAGAAATAATTCTCTGCCCAAGGACCACCATAACTCACTAATAGCGTAGGTGTAATTGCCATTTTAGATTGTGCAGCAGTTTGGATAACATCTTCATAAATTGGATAAATTGGTAATGAATGTTCGTGACCAGGATTACCATCTATCATATTTACCATATTCTGTTTAAAATCTAACCCACCTTCTGTTGTAGGCATTAGCTTTAATTCTTTGGCAGCCATAATTAACCACTGGCGTTGTTGACGATTACCAACAATATAACTCTTAATCGTCTTGGTATTATAATATTGGCTATACTGCTTCAATATGTCTTTAGCATGATCCAAACTTTGAATATTATACGCCCAAAATCCAACACCTGGGCCAGTACTATAAACTCGTGGACCATGAATCATTCCTGATTCTACCATGTCTGAATACGTTAATACGTCTGTAGTTGCTGTTTGTGGGTCTCTAGTTGTTGTTACACCGTAAGCTAAATTTGCAGAATAAATCCAAACTTGATTTTTATGTATACCCCAATTTGGCCACATGTGCGCATGGGTATCAACAAAACCTGGCGTTAATGTTTTTCCTGAAACATCAATTACAGTTGCATCATCAGGAACTGAAAAGCTTCCTGAAGCACCTATATTTACGATACGGTTATTCTCAATTAAAATATCACCATTCTCAATAACATCAGAACCTTTCATAGTAATAATACGACCTCCCTTGAGCAGTGTTTTTCCTTGAGGAATAGCCCGCTTATAAGTCACCTCTACTTTGTATTCATCGGCTTTAAATTGAGGTGCCTTCTTTTTCTTATCATCTTTCTTCTTATCTGTCTTAGTAGAATCCGATTTCTTTTCGGCATCTTTTAACTCTTTTTCTTTCTTTTTAGCAAGAGCAACACTATCCTTAAATACTTTCGCTTTGTCTAAATCATATACAAAATGACTGGCACCCAATGACCAATGTACTTTTTTACTATCACTAGACCACATAGGAAATTCACCTCCAATCACCGTCAATTTATTTGCTGGAAAAGCAGCATTATCTGCTTTTGCAACAGAAATGGTTGGTGTTTTTCCTATCATAGGAATTAAAACCGAATAGATATCGTTATTAATTTTTGCTAAAGCATGTGTTCCGCTAGGCGAAATTCTAATCTCACTAGGTGAAGACCCCGTGTTATTTTCGCGCCAACCTTCCTCATGAGTTGGCATCGCTGCGGCTCTATCGTGGTCTTTCCCAAATACAAGTGCAGAACCGTATGTTTTAATTCCTGTAAGTCTTAGGTGTTCTTTTTCATCACTGCCATCCCAGCGTATTGAAACTAGGCCTTTACGACCATGATTTAAATATATACGGTCATTTCCTTTGGTAAAATGTGGTAATGTTCTTCCTTTAGTTTTATCAATAACAGTTACCTCACCACCACTAGCTGGTATCCATGCTATTTCTTCGTAAACGCGACTATCAAAAGGATCTATAGCATCATCATAGGTTTGAGCAGCTCCTTTTGTAAATGCAATTCGATTGCTATTAAATGACCATGATGGATTAGAATAAATCCCTCTCTGATTAGTCAACTTTACAAGGTTAGCTCTACCAGAGGCATTCACTTTGTATAAATGTCCTCCATCGGATTTCCACGTGGTGAAAACAATCTGACTTCCATCTGGTGACCATTCTGGCATGGCTTCAGTAAAGTCATTATCCGTTAAACGTCTTGGCTTGCCATTTGGCAAATTCATAACATATAATCTATTGAGTGCTGTAAAAGCTAGTTGTTTGCCATCTGGTGATGGTTTTGCATCTCTAATTTGTGTAACAAGACCTTCTGCATTATCCTCTATAGGATATTTAAAATCGAGCATTGGACCTAAATCTAGGTCTACATCTACTGAGAATGGAATTTCACTAGCATTATTATCACTAATACGAATACTATATAATTTACCACCATATGAGGTAATTAAATTTTTATTGTCTGGAGTAAACGCCATAGCTGGTAAAACACCCAATGGTGCTATGGATTCTTGCTCATCGCGTTGAACCGGATAAGCTAACCAACGTTCTTCTCCTGTTTTGAGATTTCTTAAAACTAATCCTGTGTGTTCTTCAAAACGGGTCCCATAAACCATCCAATTACCATCATTAGATAGTGTAGGCGTAAAGGCCGAGCCATATCGAGATGTTAACATCTCTGTATCTGCATCTTCGCGGTCAAAACTCATAATTTGATACTGCGGTAATTGGGCGTTATAATTCCAAGCACCTCTTCTAGTAGAAAAATAGATATGTCTCCCATCTGCACTAAAAGCAGGATCTATGTATTTATTTGCTTTCTGGTCTGCTAATAATCCAGCACCACTACCTCCATCTTTATGAACTATAAATGGTTTTATATTACGTCTACCGCTAGTACCAACGATATACTGTCCGTCTGGACTCCAATCTGCAGATACATGATACTTGTTCTTATCTTTAGTCAATTGTTTTTGTTCCTTAGATTCTAAATCCATGGTCCATAAATTATCAGAACCACTCTTATCTGAAATAAATAGAATACTTTTTCCATCTGGGCTATATCTCGGATGCACATCATAAGGCATACCTTCTGTGATTCGAGTGGCCTTACCTCCTGAAATTGGGATGGTATACAAATCACCCATCATATCAAATATTATAGTACTACCATCTGGACTAACATCCACAGATATCCAAGTTCCTTTGTCTGTTGTAAACTTTATTTTCCGAGTTGGTTCTAATGGTAACTCTTTTGTTGCCTTTTTTTCTGAGGCTTTCTTTTTAGAATCATCTTGTGCCCCAACACTGTTCAAAGTAAGTAATAAGATTAGGGTAACGCAAAAGCGAAAAATAGTTTTCATAAGGTTAGGAGTTGATTAAATATTGTTGCCTAAAATTACTAAAAAATAAATAATAGATAATTTTGCAAAATCCTTAAATGGGAAGCTTTATTTTAAAGGTGTTTTGGATGAAGTGAAGAAAAAACACAGATGGATTCTAATTAGTAATATTTCTCTAATTTTCTGCAACATATACTACACGTTCTAATTTAAAGATAAGTGATGTTTGTTTTAATTAAGCTATAAAATGAATTATTTTGACACTTAGCTTTACTCGACTTTGTGTAAAAGCATAAATTTTAAATTATTGTATTTTTATCAAATAGAATTACTATTTTGAATGAACTCAAAAACTAACAATTTACTTTACAAAGATGCTTTTCTGTCTACTCTTTTTACATTTATAATAGCAGGGTTAATCTACTTTGTATTTATTAATCTATCTTTTTTAGACCCCTTTGAATCTGCCTTTAA
The DNA here is from genome assembly GCA_964492855.1 of uncultured Flavobacteriaceae bacterium. GTDB lineage: Bacteria > Bacteroidota > Bacteroidia > Flavobacteriales > Flavobacteriaceae > Winogradskyella. Next base: position 288 of record CAZBMY010000050.1, on the reverse strand, counting down.
AGATTTTAAATTTACAGATATATATTATTCTAAGCGGTTTAAAAAAAATGAAAATAGTAGTGATATTGTACTTATAAATATTAAACATGCCGATCGCTTAACATTAGCTCAAGCATTAGATAAAATCAATAAAAATCAGCCAAAAGTTATTGGCTTAGATATTATTTTTAAAGAAAAGAAAGAGCCTTATACAGACTCTATTCTTAGGCAAAGTATCTTGAATAGCAAATCTATAGTCACCTCCTATTATTGGGATAATGATTCTCTAGTAGATAATAACAGTTATTT
>CAZBMY010000049.1:0-11544 GCA_964492855.1 uncultured Flavobacteriaceae bacterium | reverse complement strand
CACGTTTCTTTGTTGAAGTAGATATTGATAATTCTGGAACATTTACTAAAATCTTACAAGTTTCTACATCTGATGCAGCAGGTGGAACAAATGTAAGTCAACCTATGATTGATTCTGATTTCGATGGAAATGGAGACGGAGCAGAAATAACAGATACGTTTACAGAATATGCTGTTGCTTTAGGAAGTGGTTCAGAGGTAGATGTTAGACTTGTTTTTGAAAATTTACTTGCAGGAGATGAAGATATTGCAGTTGATTTAATTAGAATTGTTGATGGATTTAGCGCATCACCTAGTACACTTGTTGGAGGAACTGTAGGTGAAATGAGTTATGAAGTAGGTAATGGCCCATCAGCAGAAGAGTCTTTTACAGTAGAAGGATCTGATTTAACAAATGACATTATAGTTACACCGTCAACTAATTACGAAATTTCAACAACTTCAGGTAGCGGTTTTACATCAATGCCTATTACATTAACTCAATCTGGAGGTACCGTAAGTTCAACAACTATTTACACAAGGTTAATTTCGGGTCTAGCAGTGGGCGATTACAATGAATTAATCACTGTTTCTACAAGTGGAACTTCAGATAAAACTATAAATGTTAATGGCTCAGTATTTAATCCTTTAACAAACGCCCTAGTTATTACTGGAGTATTTGATGCTCTTGATGGTTCAAGCCCTAAAGGAATTGAGATTCAAGCTTTAGCCGATATTGCAGATTTAAGTATTTTTGGTATTGGAAGCGCAAACAATGGTGGAGGAACTGATGGCGAAGAATTTGCTTTTCCTGCTGATGCATTAACTAGTGGTGATAAAATTTATGTAATTTCTACTGGGCAAACCACAAAATTCAATTCTTTCTTTGGAGTTAGCTTAACTCCATATGAAACTGGTGCCGCATCAATAAATGGTGACGATGCTATTGAATTATTTGAGAATGGTCAAGTCATTGATACTTTTGGAGATATTAATACAGATGGCACTGGTGAAGCATGGGACTACGTAGATGGATGGGCATATAGAAATGATAGTACTGGTCCAGATGGCAATACTTTTTTAATTGCTAATTGGACATTTAGTGGAACTGCACAGTTAGATGCAGCTACAAATGCTGCTTCAACAGTTCCTTTCCCTTTTGCTACATTTTCATTATCAAACGATAATTTTAATATAAAAGAATTTTCTATTTTCCCTAACCCAACAAATACAGGATCAGTTACTATTTCATCTGTAAGCTCAACCCCAATTGAGGTGGCAGTATTTGATATTTTAGGAAAACGTGTTAAAAACGAAACTATATCAAACAATAGGTTAGATGTTTCTAACTTAAAATCTGGCATCTATTTATTGAGATTAACTCAAGACGATGCCACTAGCACTAAAAAATTAGTGATTAGATAATTTTACAGAATTAATATTCTAAAAAAGCGCTACCCATTGGTAGCGCTTTTTGTTTTACGTAATTTTGTCTTATGGTTGAAACGGATTCTATTTTCAATATATCCTCAGATGAAGACTTTAAAGATATGGCTTTAGATGTCTTTAGGTTTCAATTTGAACATAATCCTGTCTATCGATCGTTTTGTGACTTACTCTTTAAACATCCTTCTGATGTTACAACCATTGAGGATATTCCGTTTTTACCAATTCAATTTTTCAAAACTCATAAGGTTTTGAGTTCTCAAAGTGCTATTGGTAAAACCTTTTCTAGTTCTGGGACTACTGGTAGTGTAACCAGTAAACATTATGTTACAGACTTAAGCCTCTATGAAAAGAGTTTTAAGACAGGGTTCAATCATTTTTATGGTAATATTGAAGATTATGTTGTTTTAGCACTTTTACCGTCATATTTAGAACGCGATGGTTCTTCGTTGATTTATATGGTAGATGATTTAATAACAACATCAAAGCATATTGAAAGTGGATTTTATCTTAACAACCTAGATGAACTTGCAACAACACTTAAAACACTCGAAACAAAAGGTCAAAAAACAGTATTAATTGGTGTCTCTTTTGCGCTATTAGATTTGGTTGAAAACTATGATTTTAATTTAAAGCATACCATCATAATGGAAACTGGTGGCATGAAAGGGAGACGAAAAGAAATGATTAGAACTGAGCTTCATCAGGTTTTAAAAACAGGATTTGGAGTCCAAAAAATCCATAGTGAATATGGCATGACAGAATTACTAAGTCAAGCTTATTCTATAGGTAATGGTATCTTTAAATGCCCACCCTGGATGAAAGTCTTAACTCGTGATACTGAAGATGCACTTACTATCCAAGAAAACGGAAAATCTGGTGGCATTAATATCATAGACTTAGCCAATGTAAATTCTTGTTCTTTTATTGCCACACAAGATTTAGGTAAAATTCATACTAATTCTACTTTTGAAATTTTAGGCCGTTTTGATAATTCTGATATTCGCGGATGCAATCTTATGCTTTTGTAAGAGGAGGCTATTATTTTCGACATAATTAAAAACATTATTTTATGAGACTTACACTTATAGTATTATTAATAACACTTTCTGGTTTAAATGCGCAATCCATTGATTACAATCTTAAAAAAGGCTATGTTGCAGAAGGTTACGATGTTGTAGAATATTTTAACAACAAAGCTATTGAAGGCGATAAAAACTTTACTACAACCCATGATAACGTAAAATATAAATTTGCCTCTCAGAAAAATTTGGATTTATTTTTAAAAAATCCAGAAAAATACACCCCTCAATATGGTGGTTACTGCGCCTATGCCGTTGCATTAAAATCTAAAAAAGTAGGGATTGATCCAAAAACATTTGAAATACGTGACGGGAAGCTCTACTTATTCTATAATTCTTGGGGTACAAACACGCTAGAATTATGGAAAAAAGAAAATGTGAAAGGTTTACAGAAAAAAGCCGACTTAAATTGGGAGGCTATTAAAAATTAATATTTCTATGAAAAAGAGAAATTAATTAATAGTTGAAAGTTGATTGATTGGTTGGAAGTGCTCAGAGGAATCTGAGCACTTTTTTTATTCTAATTATATCATTCTGAATTTGTTATAGAACTTCATAAATTTAGTTCTATATACTTAATGAATTTTGCAGTTGAATTAAACCAACTTAATAATATATGTGTTGCGCTTACCTTTATTTAAGATAACGTATTTACCGTTAATTAAATCTTCTGATGTTATGGTGTAATCTTCTTTTACTTTCTCCTTATTTACGGAAACTGAATTCTCTTTTAGCGCACGCCTAGCTTCACCATTAGATTTCAAAAATTCTGTTTTAGCGGATAGTGCAGCAATCATATCTAAGCCATTTTCCAAATCTGCCTTAGGAAGTTCTGCTTGTGGCACACCTTCAAATACATCTAAAAAAGTGTTTTCATCTATAGTTGCGATATCTGCTTTAAATGACCTACTGAACAATACATTAGAAGCTTTTTCAGCATTTTTAAAGTCTGCCTCAGAGTGCACCATAGAAGTAATCTCTTGAGCTAATCTTTTTTGAAGGCCTCTTAAATGTGGCGCTTCTTTATGAGATTCTACAATAGAAATAATCTCTTCTTTTTCTAAAAATGTAAAGATTTTAATATACTTTTCAGCGTCTTCATCACTAGAATTTAACCAATATTGGTAAAACTTATATGGTGACGTTCGTTTAGCGTCTAACCATACATTTCCGCCTTCAGATTTTCCAAATTTAGACCCATCACTTTTTGTTATTAACGGACATGTTATCGCAAATCCTTTTCCGTTACCAATACGGCGAATCAATTCTGTACCTGTAGTAATGTTTCCCCACTGATCGCTTCCACCCATTTGTATGGTACAATTATTTGCTTTAAATAAATGCAGAAAATCATAACCTTGAACAAGTTGATACGTAAACTCTGTAAAACTCATACCGTCATTAGAAGATTCCCCTGAGATTCTATTTTTTACAGAATCTTTGGCCATCATATAGTTTACCGTAATATGCTTCCCTACATCTCGAATGAACTCTAGAAATGAAAATTCTTTCATCCAGTCATAATTATTTACCAATTGAGCAGCATTAGGCGCATCACTTTCAAAATCTAAAAAATGAGAAAGCTGTCCTTTTATAGCCTCTTGGTTATGACGTAATGTTTTTTCGTCTAGTAGGTTTCGCTCGCTAGACTTCCCTGAAGGGTCACCAATCATGCCTGTTGCTCCGCCAACTAATGCGACAGGTCGATGCCCACATCGTTGGTAATGTGCTAATAGCATAATAGGCACTAGATTACCAATGTGTAAAGAATCTGCAGTAGGATCAAAACCTATATAAGCACTTCGCATAGTCTCAGCTAAATGCTCCTCAACACCTGGCATGCTATCATGTAACATTCCTCTCCATGCTAACTCTTCAACAAAATTCTTTCCCATTGGATTTTAATTTCTAAAATTAATTTTGACAAAGATATGTTTCCACTTGAAAACACAAAAGACAATTGTAAAAAAGCGTAACTTTACTTCAAGAGTTTATTTAGGGCGTTTAAGTTAGTACTTAAGCGTCAAAATTTGAGACTAATTTATATGATTTTAGTTACAGGCGGCACCGGTTTAGTAGGTTCTCATTTGCTTTACGAGTTAATTTCTAAAGGTGAAAATGTTAGAGCAATCTACAGAAGAGCTCATAAATTGGAGTCCGTAAAGCATGTATTCTCATATTACTCAACACAAACTGATGAACTTTACAATAAAATTGATTGGGTTGAAGCTGATATAACCGATATTCCTAGACTACAAGACGCATTTAAAGGAATCACTCACGTTTATCATTGTGCCGCTTTTATCTCTTTTGAACCTGATAGATATAGAAGTCTTAGGCAAATAAATATTAAAGGTACAGCCAACATTGTAAACCTATGTATTTCTAATAATATCCAGAAATTATGCTACGTCAGTACCATTGCTGCTATAGGTCAAACATTACATTCTGAAACATTAATTACTGAGAGTACACCTTGGAATCCAGAAGCCGACAACAGTGTCTATGCCATTACCAAGTATGGTGCAGAACTCGAAGTTTGGCGAGGTACGCAAGAAGGTTTAGATACTATTATTATAAATCCTGGAATAATTTTAGGCCCCGGATATTGGCATGGCGGTGGAAGTGGAAGTTTATTTAAACAAATTTACAAAGGACTATCTTATTATACCTCTGGTAGTTCTGGATATGTAGATGTCTACGATGTAGTAGACATTATGATTTGCCTAATGAATAGTAATATTAAAAATGAAGGTTTTATATTAGTCTCAGAAAATTTATTTTTTAAAGACTTTAACTATAAGACTTCTGAATTTTTAGGTGTTTCAAAAAGGCAAACGCTAATTAAACCATGGCAATTACAAATTTTATGGCGACTAGATTGGTTAAAGCATAAATTATTTGGAAAACGAAGACAATTATCTAAACAATTGGCAAAAAGTGTTACCTCAGTGACTAAATATGATAATTCTAAAATAAAAACTGCACTAGATTTTGAGTTTACTCCTATTGAAAACTCTATCAAAAAAGTTTCTAAACTATTATTGAACGACTTTAAGCACTAAGATTTAATCAATTTTTGTTTCTTCTCTAAATCTGTAGTTATTTTTGAGTTTTTTCTCTTCTCTATTAAAGAGTCTCGTTTACGTTTACGTTCCTCTTCTTCTTTCTTCTCAATAGCTTCGTACTTTTCTTTTTCTGAAGATAATTTTGCTTTAACATCTTCAATCATAGACTTATATAACTCTACATCGTATGCGTAATAATTATTACTTTCTGCAAACTGTAAACTATCTATATTATATTTTTTTAGAATATAGTCTTCCGGATCCAGACCAAATGACTCAAACTTAGTTCTTTTTATACCCTTAGCTGAAGTTACTATAAACATATCAAAAAGCAAATCGGTCATTTTATCTTTTGGTATAAGATTGTCTGGTTTTTCAGGTTTTAAGTTAGGCTCACACGAAAAACATAATAGTATTGCAATTAATAAGACTATAGATTTCTTCATTATCTATCTATCAAAAGTTAAGCGTTCTCCTGCTCTAACGTCTAGAACTTTAAAGTTATTATAAGCTAATACACCATTAACAAATGTATGGGTTATACGGCTTTTAAAAGTGTTACCTTCAAAAGGAGACCATCCGCATTTGTACAAGATATTCTCTTTATTAACAGTCCAAGGACTATTTAAATCGGCAATAATTAAATCCGCAAAATAGCCTTCTCTAACATAACCGCGCTTTTCTAAATCAAATAATATAGCTGGATTATGTGCCGTTTTTTGGGCAATGACCTCTAATGGCACTTTACCTTTATGATAAGCCTCTAGCAAAGCTACAAAAGCATGCTGAACTAATGGCCCTCCTGATGGCGCACTTGTATATGGATTGTTTTTTTCCTCAACAGTATGGGGTGCATGATCAGTAGCAATAACATCTATTCTATCATCGAGTAATGCTTTCCATAATCCGTCTCTATCCTTAGTCGTCTTCACTGCGGGATTCCACTTTATTCGACTACCTTTTGTTTTATAATCTTCATCCGAAAACCATAAGTGATGGATACATACCTCAGCTGTTATTTTTTTATCCTTAAGCGGGATTTTATTCGTAAAAAGATTAGTCTCTTTTGCTGTAGACAAATGAAACACATGTAAACGCGCTCCAGTTTTTTTAGCTAACTCAATCGCCTTTGATGATGATAAATAACATGCGTCTTCGCTTCTAATTACTGGATGCAACTCCATAGGAATATCGTCACCATATTCGTCTTCATATTTCGCTAAATTTTTTCTGATTGTAGCTTCATCTTCACAGTGTACAGAAATAACCATATCTGTACTTGAAAAAATCTTCTCTAAAACTTTTGGATCATCTACAAGCATATTACCTGTTGAAGATCCTAAAAATAATTTAAGCCCCGCAACAGACTTTGGGTCTAATTTTAGAATTTCATCTAAATTATCATTTGTTCCGCCAAACATAAAAGAGTAATTAGCATAAGATGTTTTTGCTGCAATAGCAAACTTCTCTTCTAACTTCTCTACTGTTGTAGTTTGCGGATTTGTATTTGGCATTTCAATAAACGATGTAATACCACCTGCTAAAGCTGCCTTAGACTCCGTTTCAATATTAGCTTTGTGGGTTAAACCGGGCTCTCTAAAATGTACTTGGTCATCAATCATTCCAGGAAACACATGATTTCCCTCAACATCTATAACTTTTACATCAGCAGATTTTACACTAATCGACGAATCAATTTCTTTAATTAAATTATTCTCTATTAAAATATCACCTTCAATAATTACACCTTCATTTACAATCTTGGCGTTTTTAATAAGTGTTTGTTTACTCATGTTTATTTATTATTAAATAAGCTATTCCATTTTAAGCTTATAACTCCAAAAATAGCTTCAGAAATTATTCCGCTAGACATTTTGGATTTACCTCTAATTCGGTCTGTAAAGATAATTGGAATCTCTACTATATTAAACCCTTTTTTAAAAGCTTTAAACTTCATTTCAATTTGAAACGCGTAACCAATAAATTTTATTTCGTCTAAATCTATAGTTTCTAATACTTTGCGATGATAACAAACAAAACCCGCTGTTGGGTCTTGTACGCGCATTCCTGTAATCACTTTTACATATAAAGAAGCACCATATGACAAAAGTATGCGCATTAGTGGCCAGTTTACAACATTAACACCCTTAATATACCGTGAGCCAATTACAACATCTGCATCTGTTTTGGAGGCTGTTTTATACAAGTGTTCTAAGTCTTTGGGGTTATGAGAAAAGTCAGCGTCCATTTCAAAAATGTATTCGTATTCTCTATCCAAGCACCATTTAAACCCATCAATGTATGCAGTACCCAAACCATTTTTGCCTGACCTAGACAACAAATGTAACCTATCATTAAAAACGGATTGTTTCTTTTTAACCAAGGATGCTGTGCCATCTGGTGAGTTATCATCAACAACCAAAATATGAAAGCTTTTTGATAACGCGAAAACAGCATTAATTATTAACTCTATATTTTCTTTTTCGTTATATGTTGGGATGATGACTATAGCGTCACTCATTTGTTTGGAATTTTGACAAATGTAAAGTTTTTGTGTAATAAATTCATCTTATTTCACTTTTAGAATTAAAACCTATTTCAATCTTTTATTTATAAATTAGCCTCATGTTAAGAGAGTATCTAACCCCTGATTTTTTTACAAGCTTAATACTGGTTTGCTTATTGCTTGTTGTAATTGTTAGACAATTATTTAGCAATAGGTTTAGTGATTTTTTAGCTATTATTTATAATGATAGATATCTAAAACTATACTCTAGAGAGAAAAAACGACTAGACATTTTTAGTTTACTCTTATTTATAAATTTTATTCTAGCAACAGCAACTTTTGTGTTTCTTAGTTTAAAAGACTTAAAAACGCTATCACTTAATATCTATTCTGCATTGCCAATTCTAATTGTAGCACTGTCCCTAATTATTATTTTAAAGTCTTTGTTAGAACGAATTGTTGGACACTTTTTTGAATTTTCGGATGTTATTAAAACGTATCTTTTTCAAAAAAATGCGTTTAAATATATTTCTGGTCTTCTTTTAGTACTTGCAAACGTTTTAATTCTATACAGTCATTTTGACAAAAAAATTATAATATATATCACTTTTGGGCTATTATTTTTAATTAATCTCAATGGTTTTATAAGATTTTTGAAACTCTATCAAAAAAATATAATTAATAACTTTTTTTATTTTTTATTGTATCTTTGCGCTCTCGAAATTGGACCTTATGTTATTTTGTATAAGGTATTTAAAGATTATTTCGGTTAAAAAAGCGTTTAGCCTATGAAAGTAAAAACGATATTAGTTTCTCAACCAGAGCCTAAAATTGAGAACTCTCCCTATTTCGACTTAGAAGAGCGTCAAAAAGTAAAGGTAGATTTTAGACCCTTTATACATGTTGAAGGCGTTGAAGCAAAAGACATTAGACAACAAAAAATTGACCTTAATAAATTTAGTGCAATCATTTTAACGAGTCGTAACTCTGTTGATCACTTTTTTAGAGTTGCTGAGGAAATGCGATTTAAGGTGCCTGATGCGATGAAGTATTTTTGTCAGTCTGAAGCTGTGGCGTACTACTTACAGAAATACGTAGTTTACAGAAAACGTAAAATTTATGTTGGCAAACGCACTTTTGAAGACCTAATGCCTTTAATTAAAAAGTATAAAGAAGAAACATTTTTACTGCCAACTACAGATAAAGTAAAACCAATTATTCCTAGCACTTTAGATAAGCTAGGTGTAAACTGGACGCAAGCAACATTTTACAAAACGGTGATTAGTGATTTATCAGATTTAGAAAATGTGACTTATGATATTTTAGTTTTCTTTAGTCCTTCTGGTATTGAATCACTATTCAAGAATTTTCCTGATTTTAAACAAAAAGACACACGTCTTGCTGTTTTTGGAAACACAACTATCAAAGCTGTTGAGGCTAAAGGTTTGCGCGTAGATATCGCTGCACCAACACCAGAGACGCCATCAATGACTATGGCACTTAAGAAATATATAGATCAAGTAAATAAGGGTAAATAATTTCTTTTAAAAACACATAAAAAAAGCGATTCAAAATAAATTGAATCGCTTTTTTAGTTTTATAAACTTTAGTTTTTAGAACGCATAACGCTGTGGTCCGCCTCTTCTAATTTCTTCAGAAGCATAATCTTCAAATTGTTTAAAGTTGCTTCTGAACTCATTCGATAATTTAAAAGCCATTTTGTAATACGCTTCATCATCATTCCAAGTTGTTCTCGGGCTTAGAACTTCCGTTGGCACGCCAGGACATTGTCTAGGCTGAGCTACTCCAAAAACAGAATGAATATGGTAATCTTCATAGTTATACAAGCCTAAATCTCCATTTAGCACTGCATTAATCATGGCTCGTGTATATTTTAATTTTATACGAGACCCAACACCGTAAGGCCCTCCTGTCCACCCTGTGTTTACTAACCAAACGTTAACGCCAGAATCTTTCATCTTTTTGCTTAACATCTCAGCATATTTCGTTGGGTGTAATGGCATAAATGGCGCTCCAAAACAAGCTGAAAATGAAGGTTGAGGCTCAACAACTCCTGCTTCTGTACCAGCAACTTTTGCCGTGTAGCCAGATATAAAATGATAAGCTGCCTGTGCTGGTGTAAGCTTAGAAATTGGAGGCAAAACCCCAAAAGCATCAGCTGTTAAAAAGAAAATATTTTTTGGGTTTTTGCCTATAGAAGGTGTTTTAATATTCTCAATATGATAAATAGGATAACTCACTCTGGTATTTTGAGTGATTGAAGTATCTGCAAAATCAACTTCACCTTTATCATTAAGAATAACGTTTTCTAAAATCGCACCTTTTTTAATAGCACCATAAATTTCTGGTTCTTGTTCCTCAGATAAGTTAATTACTTTAGCATAACACCCACCTTCAAAATTAAAAACAGTGTTTTCACTAGTCCACCCGTGCTCATCATCTCCGATTAAACTTCTATCCTGATCTGTAGATAGTGTAGTTTTGCCTGTGCCTGATAAGCCAAAGAAAATAGCTGTATCACCATCTTTACCTACATTAGCACTACAGTGCATTGGTAATGTATTTTTGAAAACAGGAAGAATAAAGTTAAGCGCAGAGAAAATTCCTTTTTTAATTTCACCTGTATAACCTGTACCTCCAATTAAGGCAATTTTTCTTGTAAAATCTAAAATTGCAAAATTATGCTGTCGTGTACCATCAACCTCAGGATTAGCCATAAAGCCAGGTGCGTTAACCACAGTCCATTCTGGAGAAAAATCTACTAATTCATCTTCTGTGGGGCGCAAAAACATGTTGTAAGCAAACATATTACTCCACGGATACTCATTAATAACTCTAATATTTAATTTATAATCTTCATCTGCACACGCATAACTATCTCTGACAAAGATTTCTTTTTCTGATAAATAATCAACAACTTTATCATAAAGTTTCTGAAATTTATCACTATCAAAGGCAATATTAATATTGCCCCACCAAACGCGGTCTTTAGTAATATCATCTTTTACAATAAAACGATCCATTGGAGAACGTCCTGTAAACTCTCCTGTATTTACTGCTAAAGTACCATTAGCGGTCTCTACACCTTGTCCGTTTTCCAAAGTTCTAGACTGCAGTTCATCAGGAGATAATTGGTAGTTTACTTTTGCATTTTTAATCCCATACTTTTCTAACGAAAACGTTTTCGAAGATTGGTCTGAATTCACCATATTTTTTGTGTTGTGTTATCGTGCAAAAATAAAACTTTATTTTAGAAAAGCAGGCTGTTAAAATGTTAATCAGTTTTAAATTTTAAGATGCCTACTAGCAGAATTAACCACCCTAAAATAATTAGCAACCCACCAATTGGTGTTATAAAGGCTATACTTTTAAAATCAATACTCGATAAGTCGTTAGTTGCTAACCCATATATAGAAAAAGAAAATAAAATTACACCTGTAAGT
>CAZBMY010000048.1:1458-11574 GCA_964492855.1 uncultured Flavobacteriaceae bacterium | reverse complement strand
AAAATTATATCAAAAGGTAGAGCTACCTCAAAAAAGAAAGCTGAAGAAAAAGCTTCTAAACGTGCGTTTTTTGCTTTTCAAAAGCAGATGTCTAAACGTTGATTGTTTTTCTAATTTCAACAAAATAACGCAAACGTTTTCGTAAAAAGATAAGGTTAAGTTTCATATAAAGGTAATGTATCTCCTAGTTTTATGCCTTATATTTACCTAGTATTTATAGATAATAAATGGCATTACATAAACTTTTAGTAGATGATTTTTATGATGATACCTATCTTCTTATTGCGGTACATTGCAGACTAGAGGATTATAGATTGGCTTATATGATTAATAAACATTTAGGCACTCATTTAGTAAGAGAAGAGAAAGATTTAGATCTTAATTACACCTCTTCGTCTTTTGCTGTATATGAGTATTACGATGCGCCCAAAGATGTAACATGGAATCTCATTGCTAATATTTGTAAACGCGAAGAAGAAAGCCTAGCAAGTAGTGGTGTTTTGTTTGCTAATGATAAAAAAATAACAAAAACATACAACCTTATTCCAGAAATGAAGCAGGTTGATTTTTTTATCAAAATTTCTAATGATACATATCAAATAAACGAAAAACTAATTATTAGTAAACTACAGAGTATCTCGCAAATTATTACGACTTACACTGTAGATTTGGAAAAAGTAAAGTCAAAAGAACATTTAATTTTTTAGAATCAATGAAGAATAAGAAAACGAAGATAGTTGCAACCCTTGGGCCAGCAACAAGTAGCAAGGCTGTTTTAAAAGAAATGTTAGAAGAAGGAGCAAATGTGTTTAGAATAAACTTTTCTCATGCAGACTATGATGGCGTCAAAGAACGCATAAAAATGATTCGTGAGCTTAACGAAGAGTTTGGATATAACGCTGCTATTTTAGGAGATTTACAAGGTCCTAAATTACGTGTCGGCAAAATGAAAGGCGACGTTGTAGTTAATCCTGGTGATGAAATTGTATTTGCAACAGGTAAGCGTTTTGAAGGCAATAAAGAACGTGTTTATATGACCTATGACCGTTTTCCACAAGATGCAAAACCAGGTGAACGTATTCTTCTTGATGACGGTAAGTTAATTTTTGAAGTTGTTTCCACGGATAAAAAATCTGAAGTAAAAGCAAAGGTTATACAAGGCGGACCATTAAAGTCTAAGAAAGGTGTTAATTTACCAAACACAAATATATCTCAACCTGCACTTACCGAAAAAGATATCGAGGATGCTATTTTTGCAATTGAACAAGAGGTGGATTGGATTGCGTTATCCTTTGTACGTCATGCCGAGGATTTAATGCAATTGCAACAATTAATAAGTGAGCATAGTGAGCATAAAATTCCGATTATTGCCAAAATTGAAAAACCAGAAGCAGTTGCTAATATCGATAAAATAGTAGCATATTGTGACGGTCTAATGGTGGCCCGTGGAGATTTGGGAGTAGAAATCCCAGCAGAAGAAGTGCCACTAGTACAAAAGCAATTAGTACATCGTGCAAAACGCGCACGTATACCAGTAATTATTGCAACGCAGATGATGGAAACTATGATATCAAGCCTTACACCAACGCGTGCTGAGGTTAATGATGTTGCAAACTCTGTAATGGATGGTGCTGATGCAGTAATGCTTTCAGGAGAAACGTCAGTTGGTAAATATCCGGTTCAGGTTATAAAACAAATGGCAAGTATTATTAGAAGCGTTGAGGATTCTTCTTTGATTGAGGTTCCACAACTTCCACCACATATTCGTACCAAAAGATACATTACAAAATCTATCTGCTATCATGCCGCAAAAATGGCTAATGAGATAGATGCAAAAGCTATTTCTACACTAACAAATAGTGGTTATACGGCGTTTCAGATTTCGGCGTGGCGACCATCAGCACATATTTTAGTGTTTACATCTAACCAGCGAATGTTAACTCGGTTGAGCTTACTTTGGGGTGTTAAAGCATTTCATTATGATAAGTATGTGAGTACAGATGAAACTATTGAAGATGTTAATGCTATAGCTTGTAAAAAAGGATATCTAGATGTTGGCGATATGCTTATTAGCTTAGCTGCAATGCCAATAAAAGATAAGGGTATGGTTAACACACTTCGTGTTACTGAGATAGAGAGTTGTAGTTTTTAATTATAAATCTTCAACAAAAAAGATAGCATTGTTATTAAGGTCATAAAAACCAAACTCATTCGTATGCCAGGCGTTTTTTAGTCGGATTTTTTCAGGAGTTATAGTTTTACGTTTCACAAACTCTTGAAATACAGATTGTATCTCATCAACAAAAATCTTAATAACCGAGCCCCCAAGCAAAGGGTCGTCATCCGTATCTGCATGCCATTGTAAGTGAATACAAATATTTTTACGTCGCATGACGGCATACGTATTATCTTTGTACAGAAGCGTGAATCCACTTGTTTTTCATACCAAGCGACATCTCTATCTATATCTTGACTTGGTAAAACTGGCGATAGGCCTAAGAATTTAGGTTTCATCTAGATCGGTTTTTATATATGCATCAAATTAATCACCTGCTTCATTGTAATTTTGAATACGATATGTTTTCTTATAGTTTTTCCAAACAGTTAAGAGTTCTTTATATTTTTTAGGATGATCTCCTTTTATATCATTACTTTCACTAGGGTCGGTATCAAGATTATATAATTCAAATTTAGATTCATCCCATCCCATTCCAGGATTAACTAGTTTCCAAGACCCCTTTCTAACCAAAGCATGATGGTGATGCTCCATTGTCCAAGCTTCATCTTTTGAATGTACTATATCTGTATCTCCATTAATAAGAGGTCGTATAGATTTTCCTTTTAAAGGAAAAATAGGATTTCCGTTATAGGTTTCAGGGAATTCTATATTTGCTATATCATATAATGTAGGTGCTATATCTGTAAGCGTAGCATGAGCGTTATTAATACTACCGATATTTTTGGTTGTTGGTAATTTCATTATCATAGGAACACGTATACCTCCTTCAAATGTATATTGTTTATAGTATCTAAATGGTGCCGAGCCAGCCTCTGCCCATGCGGGGCCGTAAGAAACAAAAGAAGAAGGATTACCCATATTTTCATAGCTATTATCGTAATTTTGCTGAAGGAACTCTTTAAAAGGGCCTGCTTCATAGAAGTCTCTATATGCAGCACCATTATCACTCATAAAAACGAGAACAGTGTTATCATAAACACCATTTTTCTTTAATTGAGAAATTAACCGTCCTATGTTATAATCTAAATTTTCTAACATACCGGCGTACAAAGCCATTTTGCGTGTTTCAATTTTCTGTTCTTTAGCGCTAAGAGAATCCCATGGCGTAATTGAAGGATGCAGCGGAGGTAGCTCATGGTCATTGCCAATTATGCCTTTGCTCTTTAAGTCCTCTATGCGTTTTAATCTGAGAGCTTCATAACCAGCTTCATAATTCTTTTCATATTTCTTCCAATAACTGCTGTCGACTTGCAATGGCCAATGTGGAGATGTATACGCTGCCAAAGCAAAAAAAGGTTTTTTTGCTGATTTTCCTTCTGAAATAAATTTTAATAGGTAATCCGTGTATAAGTCTGTAGAATATGCATTTTCTGGCCAAGCCACTTCATTACCATTTAATGTATAAATTGAAGGGTTATCTAACCCAACAAACCCAAGGTTATTATAATGAGCTGCAGCACCATGATGCAAAATAAAGGACTTTTGAAAACCTTTATTATGAGCTAACTGGTCTTTCTTTCCTCCTAAATGCCACTTGCCGACCATATAGGTTTGGTAATTATTATCTTTAAATAACTGAGGAATTGTAACTACACGATTACTTAAAAAGCCTTCGTAGCCCCATTGGTCTTCAGAACGGTAAAATTGAGATCCAACACCTGCCATATGGTTGTCTGCACCAGTTAATAAAGAAGCTCTTGCGGGCGCACAGCTTGGAGCGGAATAAAAGTTTGTAAACCGGATACCTTCATTAGCAATTTTATCAATATTTGGAGTACTAATATCGCTTCCAAAACAACCTAAATCTGCATAACCCATATCATCTGCAACGATAAGAAGTATATTAGGCCGCTCTACTTTGTGTGTGTTTTTATTAGTATTCTCACATGAGAATAAAAGCATTAAAACTAGCCAAAAACAAGAAATAGATTTAAAATGTAATTTGCCTTCAATTGTTGTGAATAATTCCATTAGCTGTGAGTGTTTTTCAAATGTAGCTAATTAATAATTAAGATTTTAAAACTCAAATTTTAATTGAACACTAATAGGTTTTTCAGTACGCTTCTTTGCTTTCTTTTTTGAGTCTTCTGTATTTAAATTTGATAATGAAATGCCCAATAATCGAACAGAATTACTTAGTTTTTCTTGGTATAATAAGTCTTTTGCTGTTTCTAAAATTATACTGTTATCACTAACAAAATAAGGTAACGTCTTACTTCGAGTCTGTAATGTAAAATCACTGTACTTTATCTTTAGAGTTACAGTTTTTCCTGCGACATTACTTTTAGATAAACGCTTAGCAACTTCATCTGCAATATGCTCTAATTTTTCGAGCATAAAAATCTCAGAAGATAGATTTTCGCTAAAGGTACGTTCTGCAGCCAATGATTTTCGGATGCGATTGGGTTTGACTTCACTATTATGAATGCCACGCACAATATAATAGTAATAACTACCTGACTTCCCAAATTTTTCAGATAAATAGTCTAGAGATTTTGACTTTAAATCTTTGCCGGTAAAAATGCCTTTTTGGTACATTTTTTCGGCAGTAACTTTACCTACACCATAAAATTTTCGGATATCTAACGCTTCTAAAAACTGCAAAACATCTTCTGGATTAACCGTTTTTTGGCCATTGGGTTTGTTGTAATCACTTGCTATTTTGGCCACAAATTTATTGATAGAAATACCGGCAGAGGCTGTTAAACCTGTTTCGTCGAATATGCGTTGTCTAATCTCTTTTGCAATTATAGATGCGCTTGGCATCCCAATTTTATTTTCTGTAACATCGAGATAGGCTTCATCTAAAGACAATGGCTCGACCAAATCTGTATACTCATGGAAAATTTTTCTAATTTTTTGAGAGATGTCTTTATAACGATCAAAATTTGTTCTTACAAAAATTAAATCTGGACAAAGCTTTTCGGCTAAGCGACCAGACATAGCACTTTTCACCCCATATTTACGAGCTTCGTAGCTTGCTGCACTAATAACACCCCGTTTACCGCCACCACCAACAGCGACAGGTTTTCCTCTTAATTCAGGATTATCTAACTGCTCAACAGATGCATAAAATGCATCCATATCTACATGAATTATTTTTCGGATTGGTAAATCGTTAGACATACTGTAAATTTAGACATTAAATGTCTTTTATAAGACCAAATTATGGCTGTAGAAATCGAACGCAAATTTTTAGTAAAATCTGAAACTTTTAAATCGAACGCTTTTAATTCGTATCACATAAAACAAGGTTTTTTGAACAGTAACCCTGAACGCATTGTAAGAGTTCGATTAAAAAAAGATAAAGGAATTCTAACAATTAAAGGGAAATCTAGTCCTAATGGGCTCAGTCGTTTTGAGTGGGAGAAGCACCTTTCAAAAAAGGAAGCGGAAGCTCTATTGGTCCTCTGTGAAGAAGGAATTATAGACAAAATGCGCTATGAAATAAAAGTAGGTAATCACACTTATGAAGTCGATGTTTTTTTTGGTGATAACAAAGGCTTAATTGTTGCTGAAGTAGAACTTAATTCTGAAATAGAAACCTTTAGAAAACCAGATTGGTTAGGAGAAGAAGTTACAGGAGACATTAAGTATTACAATTCTAATTTAAGTCAAAATCCTTTTAAAAACTGGTAACTAAAAAAAACGAGGAGATTTAATTCGTGTTTCTTTTTTAGCAAAACTATAGCGTATTAGAACTTCATGTGATGACGGTGCAACTAGTCTAATGTTTGACCTAATAGCATCGTAAGCGTAACCTATATTTAAATTTGGCGTAATACCAAAATTCACTAACCCAGAAAACGAATCATCATTACGGTAAGACAGTCCAAGTTCTAGTTTTTCAAAGAAAAGCACATTAGTATTTAGGTCAAAAGACAGAGGAGCATCAAAAGCAGATTTCACCAAAAACGAAGGTTTAAGTTTTATATTTTCAGCCAAATCAAAAACATAACCTCCAGTAATAAAATAGTGTTGTGTTTCTGAACCTAGCTGGTTTCCATTAGCATTAAGATGTACAGAACTTAGAAAGTTAGGCACAGAAATTCCTGCATAATAGGTTTCGGTAAAATAGAATACTCCAGCGCCAATATTTGGAGTTGTACTGTTTACATTATCATTAAAAAACGGGTCGTTAGGGTCAAATACAGTAAGATTATTAAGACCAATATCATGAAACGTAGCACCAACTTTTAATCCAAATGTTAGTTTGTGATTCTCTTTTAAATCAACTGTGTAACCGATATCAGCATATGCATTGGTCTCTTTAACCGGGCCTAGTTGGTCTGCAATTACAGAGAGACCAGTGCCTATTTTTTCAGACACCTTAAAATTCCCATAAAATGTACTGGTCTGCGGAGCACCATCAACTTTTGTCCACTGATTACGATATAAAAGACCAAGATTTATGTGCTCTGTTGCGCCAACATAAGCAGGGTTGATAATTGGTAGATTGTACATGTACTGGGTGTATTGTGGGTCTTGTTGCGAAAAGCTAAACAGACCATACAAATATAGAATTGCACAACACCAAGTTTTCATTTTTAGTCTTCTTTCAGCTCGATATAAACAGGAAAATGATCACTATACCCTCCTTTATAGCGTTTACCAACATACGTTCTAAAGGGTTGTCCTTTAAATTTTCCATGGTATTGCGTTAAAAATTGAGAATCAAAAACATCGGCCTCACTTAAATTAAATTTTGTAGACGTTGCATCAAAAAAGTTTGTAGAAATTAATATTTGGTCAAATAAATGCCATTTAAAATTATGATTGAGACTGCCTTTGTCTCGAGTAGAGATTTTCTTAAACGGATTGTAAAGATTTGACTTTTCTTCTAATGAAACCACACTATTATTTTGTGGTGTATCATTAAAATCTCCCATAACAATTACTTTAGGGTTTTCATAGTTGTTATTTAAAACTTCAACAACTCTGTTTACGGTATCTGCTGCAGCTAATCGTTTGTGTTCGGTTTCTTTTTCACCTTGTCTTCGCGATGACCAATGGTTTACAATAATGTGGACTTGCTCATCATTTAACCGCCCAGTGACTAACAGTACATCGCGCGTATAATCTCTACTTCCGTCTTCCTTTGTAAGATATACAGCAAAAGGCTCAGAGTGTGAAACTTCAAAAACGTCCTTGTTGTAGATTAGAGCCACATCAATACCGCGCTCATCCGAGGAATCATAATGTACGATGTCGTAGTTGTAATGTTTTAGGTATTTGCCTTCTATTAAATCTTGGACTACATGTCTGTTTTCTACTTCAGCTAAACCAACAATAGCAGGAGGCACATCCACATCGTCTTCTCCGATTTGAGAAATGACTTGTCCTAGTTTTCGAATTTTATTTTCATAGCGTTTCGTAGTCCAGCGTTTAGCGGAGTGTGGTAAAAAATCATCATCGTTAGTATGCTCATCATCTTTTGTATCAAAAAGATTTTCAATATTATAAAATGCAATGGTATGTTTTTGACTCATAAGTATAAAGATATAACTAATATAGATAATAGGATATATTGCAATTGCCTAAATTTGCAGCATATGTTATTCTGAAAAGCAATCAGAAACATTCAAAATTAGTTATGCTAGAAAAGAAAGATATTAGTCTAGAAAAGGTTGTACTTATAGGAATTGTTACAAGAGAACAAGACGAAGATACGTCTAAAGAATATTTAGATGAGTTGGAGTTTTTAACCTATACTGCCGGAGGTGAAGTTGTGAGACGATTTACCCAAAAATTAGACATGCCTAACCCTAAAACATTTATTGGGACTGGTAAGATGAATGATGTACAAGACTATGTGAAGGCGCATGAGGTGGGTACTGTAATTTTTGATGATGAGTTATCACCAGCGCAAGAGCGAAATATTAGTAAAATACTTAATTGCAAAATCTTAGATAGAACAAATCTTATACTCGATATTTTTGCCCAACGCGCTCAAACAAGTTATGCACGTACTCAGGTAGAATTGGCACAATGCCAGTATTTATTGCCACGA
Source organism: uncultured Flavobacteriaceae bacterium (assembly GCA_964492855.1). Lineage (GTDB taxonomy): Bacteria > Bacteroidota > Bacteroidia > Flavobacteriales > Flavobacteriaceae > Winogradskyella. The sequence goes on along the minus strand of CAZBMY010000048.1, from coordinate 3,325 downwards.
TTAAAAGGAATGTGGACGCACCTTGAGCGACAAAAAGGAGGTATTGGTATGCGAGGTCCTGGTGAAACAGAGATTGAAACAGACAGACGTATTGTACGCGATAAAATTTCGTTACTCAAGGCCAAAATAAAAACTATTGATAAGCAAATGGCGGTGCAACGTGGTAACCGTGGTAAGTTAGTGCGAGTGGCTTTGGTAGGTTATACTAATGTGGGGAAGTCTACTTTGATGAACGTGATAAGTAAATCTGAAGTGTTCGCAGAGAATAAGCTTTTTGCAACGCTTGATACTACAGTTCGAAAAGTGGTTATAGGCAACTTACCTTTTTTAGTAAGTGATACCGTTGGCTTTATAAGAAAACTACCTACGCAATTGGTTGAGTCTTTTAAAAGTACTTTGGATGAGGTTAGAGAAGCAGATTTATTATTGCACGTAGTAGATATATCCCATTCAAATTTTGAAGAACACATTGAATCTGTAAATCAGATTTTAGATGAAATTGAAAGTAAGGGTAAACCAACAATAATGGTATTTAATAAGATAGATGCTTATGAAGCGGAACCTTATGATGAAGCCGATTTAATTATAGAGCGCACTAAAGCTAATTATTCTATAGATGAGTGGAAACAAACTTGGATGTCTAAAATTGGCGATAATGCCTTATTTATTTCTGCTTTGAATAAAGAAAACTTAGACGATTTTAGAAAACGAGTTTATAAAGAAGTCAGAGAAATACACGTAACGCGTTTTCCTTATAATCAGTTTTTATATCCAGATGTTGTTGAAGAATAATTTCTGATAGCATTGCTTTAATCAAATTATACTAGATAAGATAATTATTAGTTTTTCATATCATTAAGTAATTCGAGGATTTCTTTAGTAGCATCATTCATAATTTTAAGTCTATTTTTCATATTCCAATTTATAGAGCTACTATTTCCTAATGCTGCTTTAGCTAAGGGCGTACTTACCATCGCTTTATAATCTTTATATGTAGGTGCATTTGCTATAGGCGTAAGCCCTTCTATTAGTGTTAAATCTACTGTTTTTCGAAATTCCCAAGAAGAGCCATTAAAAAAAGAATACCGTCCTTCATCATTTAAAGCTTTAAGACCGTCATTAGCTTCAACAAACTTTGTGAATTTTTGTAATACTATTTTTCGATTAAGTAAACTTAAATTACCTGTAGATTTAGCTTGGTCGTATGCTGTAAGATTAGGAGAGAAAGAATGACCTCTAAAAAATGAATCTGCTAATGTTCGTAAAGAATCTACAGTAACTCTTTGGGTATCACTTTTAATTAGCTCATCGAAAGTATCCATGTTTTTCAGCAAAGAGTCTCTAAATTTCAGTTCTATTTTTATTTCGTTTTTATTGTAGTCAAAATCTTCAATAAGAGATGCTATTAACTCGCTACGTTTATTATCTGTCTTTCTGCTTTCATTCCAATTGTTTATCTGTAATGCAATGAGAATACCAATAACAACAAGGATGATTTCGCCGATAGCGTATTTAAAGTATTTAGATGTTTTATTTTCCATAATTAGGTTTTGGCGAATGCGACGAAAGAATTTAATCATATTAAAAGCTTGATAATCAAATATAATAAAAAAGAGGTCTAAACGATTAGACCTCTTTTTTACTGAATAGGTTTAAAATTTTAGAAATTATAACTTAAACCAAGAGTATAATAAGTTTGTAAATCATTATCTACATTATCAAATGTAGCGGCAGGATTTGGAATCGCTGCTAGATTTCTGGCAAAATTTAAAGCTTCTTGGTGGTTGCTTCTTAAACCAAAGTCAAAACCTACACCAATACCTTTCCAAAGTGTATAGCTAAATGAGTTTATCCACGTCCAGTTAGA
>CAZBMY010000048.1:0-1358 GCA_964492855.1 uncultured Flavobacteriaceae bacterium | reverse complement strand
CCTTGATATTTGTCAGCTTCAGCTTGCTTTTCAGCTTTTTGTTTTTGTAATTCTTCTTTAGTTTGAGAAAACCCAAGACTAAATGTAAATAAGAGGACTAATGATAAAATAAATTTAGTTTTCATTATAAGTTATTTAATTGATTGTAATACAAATATAGTTTATAGACTTAGAAACAAATATTATAAAAAGTCACTTTTATTTTCTTTTATATAACGGAACCGAAGAGCAGGCTTCGCCGAACATTATAGATCTTGCAATAGGTTTTAATTTTTGAGTCAATAACACTAAAGCATTTGCAGGGACAGGTTTGTGAGAACACCCTTTTATAATAACGGGTGCGTCTTGATATTCTGAAATGTCTAAACTTGAAATAATGCTCGTGTATAATATAGATTCAAGATGTTCTAAAGAACCAATAACACTAAGCTTAGCAACATCTTGGAGTTGAATAGAAATGAGCATATAAGCCCAATCAGGCACAATAGCATCCGTTGAGCAAAACAAAGCAACATATGTGTTTTTATACTGTGACCAATCGTGTTCAGTAACATATGCTCTAAACTCCTTTTCTCTTAGAACAAGCCCTTCAAGCAACCAATCTTTAATATCGAAGGTTATACGGTTTCCATCAGGATAGAAATCTTCTAAGTCAATAACCTTAAGCTTACTGTTAGCAACTCTATTTATAATTTCTTCTGCCATTATTTTATAACATTCCTAATTCTAACTTAGCTTCTTCGCTCATTAAATCATTTGTCCAAGGGGGGTCAAATGTAATTTCTACTTCAGCATCTTTAACTTCATTAATAGATTTTACTTTTTCTTCAACCTCTAGCGGAAGTGTTTCTGCTACAGGGCAATTAGGAGACGTTAATGTCATTAAGATTTTAACATCAAAATCTTCGTTTACAAATACGTCATATATTAATCCTAGCTCATATATATCAACAGGAATCTCTGGATCGTAAATGGTTTTAATAACTCTAACAATCTTTTCGCCTAAAGCATTTGTATCTATGGATGTATCACTCATTTTAGTTTAATTGTGTTTGGTATGCAATGGCATACATTTTTAATTGTTTTATCATGCTCACTAATCCATTAGCTCGTGTTGGTGAGAGGTGTTCTTTTAGGCCTATTTCATCAATAAAATCGGTATTAGATTCAATTATAGCACTCGGGTGCTGATTGGAAAACACACGAATTAAAATAGCTATGATACCTTTTGTGATTATAGCATCACTGTCTGCAGTAAATTCTATTTTATCGTCATTCATATTGGCATGTACCCATACTTTACTTTGGCAGCCTTTAATAATGTTATCTTCAGTTTTATGAGTTTCATCAATAAGCGG
>CAZBMY010000047.1:0-11717 GCA_964492855.1 uncultured Flavobacteriaceae bacterium | reverse complement strand
TCAAAACTCTGCATGTCTACGAGCTTTTTATAAATACCATTTTTTGCTAAGAGTTCACTGTGAGTACCTTGTTCAGCGATTTCGCCTTTAGACATAACCACAATTTTGTCAGCACTTTGTATGGTTGATAAGCGGTGAGCAATTACCAAAGATGTTCTGTTTTTCATCATATTCTCTAAAGCAATTTGCACTAATCGTTCACTCTCGGTATCTAAAGCAGATGTGGCTTCATCTAAAATCATTATTGGTGGATTTTTAAGTACAGCACGTGCAATACTAAGGCGCTGTTTTTGGCCTCCAGACAATTTGCCGCCTGCATCCCCAATATTAGTCTCAATGCCGTTTGGTAAGTCTTTTACAAACTCCCAAGCATTTGCAATTTTTAGAGCGTCAATGATCTCATCATCAGAAGCATCTTCTTTACCTATAAGAATATTATTCTTTACTGTATCATTAAATAAGATAGAATCTTGTGTTACCAAACCCATTAACCCACGAAGTGAAGCTTTCTTTAAATCACGGATATCAGTACCATCAATAGATATATGACCCTCATTAATATCATAAAAACGCGTGACTAAATTAGCTATAGTACTTTTTCCACTACCAGATTGACCAACGAGCGCGACGCTTTTTCCTTTAGGGACATTCAACGTAAAATTCTTTAAGACCAGGTCGTCTTCATATTTAAATGAAATATTATCTATATTTATTTCTGACTCAAAATCTGCTTTAGTTAATGCGTTTTTCTTGTCTTTTATTGGAGATTCAGTATTTAATATTTCTAAGACACGTTCTGCTGCTGCATTTCCTTTTTTTACACTATAACTTGCCTTGCTAATCGCTTTTGCTGGTGTTAGAATATTATATGCTAAACCCATAAAGGTTAAAAATTGTTCACCTGCTAACGTACCTTCAACTAATACCATTCGTCCTCCAAACCATAACAAAACACCGATAACTCCAATACCTAAAAACTCACTTGTTGGTTTTGCTAGGTTTGTTCGGTTTAATAATGAATTTGAAAATTTAAAGAAACGTTGTGTTGAATTTTGAAACTTATTGGCAAAATTTCCTTCGGAGTTATAACTCTTAATGACTTTAAGACCACTAAGTGTTTCCTCTAATATAGAAAGAAATGTGCCTTGTTCTTTTTGAACTTTATCTGATTTGCGTTTTAAGCTTTTTCCAATTAATGAGATTATAAAACCAGATATAGGAATAAAAATAAAGACAAAGATGGTCAATTTTACACTAATCGTTAACATGAATAGTATAGTGAAAATAATAGTTAGCGGTTCTCTAAATATTAATTCTAAGATTGATAAAAAAGAATGTTGAATTTCTAATACATCTGTACCAAAACGCGCTAAAATATCACCTTTTCGTTTTTCTGAATAAAATGAAATGGGAAGTTCTACAGTTTTGTCATACAACTCGTTTCTTAAATCTTTTAATACGCCATTACGTAAAAATGTAATGAAATACATAGCGAGATAATTAAAAAGATTCTTTAAGAAAAATACACTGAGAATTAGTATTACCACAAACGTTAAGGCCTTTGAAGCATCAGAACCAGCCATCTCCGATATATAATAATTTAGGCTATTACTAAAATAATCCGCAAATTCCGTAAAGCCTTCATAAGTTGGTTTTTCAGTAATCTTTTCAGCATCTTTTTTAAATAATACTTCAAGTAAAGGCATTAAAACCATAAATGATAAACCTGAAAAAAGAGCATAAAAAATATTACATACAATATTTAATATACCATAGGTCTTATAGGGTAGTGCAAAGCGAATGATTTTCTTAAAATAATTCATCTAAATATTCATGTCTTTTAAAACAGCATCGATTTTAGATTCCAATAACTGCTCCGTTTCTTTAAAATCGGACACATTGTCAAGCGCTGTGTTTACACTGATATAAAACTTTATTTTAGGTTCAGTCCCGCTTGGCCTTAAAGCTATTTTACTACCATTCTCAGTATAGTAAATCAGTACGTTAGATTTTGGAATATCTAATATAGTTTCCTCATGATTTTGAAGATTTTTGGCAATAGACAACTTGTAATCTTCGATGAGTACGATTTTTTCGCCATTGACTTCTTTTAGAGGATTTTCTCTAGCATCAATCATCATCTGTTTGATCTCTTCAGAACCTTCAATTCCTTTCTTTGTTAAAGAGACTAAACGTTCTTTGTAAAAGCCATGTTTAGTGTATAACTGAATTAATTCTTCATAAAACGAACTACCATTTGCCTTTGCCTGTGCTGCAATTTCACATGCTAATAGCGCTGAGGTAACAGCGTCTTTATCACGTACAAAATCACCGACCATATATCCAAAACTCTCTTCGCCTCCTCCGACAAAATTTAGCTCGGGGTAATCCTTAATCATCTTAGCAATCCATTTAAAACCAGTAAGGCCAATTTTAATTTCAGTATTGTAAGAATCCGCTAAGACAGATAACATTGGTGTAGATACAATAGTAGAGCCTATAAATTCTTTTCCATTTAATTTATCTAAACTTTCCCACTGCTTTAAAAGAAAATCTGTCATTACGACCATGGTTTGATTTCCATTAAGTAATGTCATTTTACCATCTAAGTTCCTTACGGCGATACCAACTCGATCGCTATCTGGGTCCGTACCTATAACTATATCTCCATTTACCTCTTCTGCAAGTTGTAAAGCCATTTTAAGCGCTTCTGGTTCCTCAGGATTTGGAGACTTTACCGTTGGAAAATCACCATTAGGTTCAGCTTGTTCTTTAACAATATTGACGTTTTTGTAACCTGCACGTTTTAAAGTTTCAGGAATAGTAGTAATAGATGTACCGTGTAAAGATGTAAAAACAATATTCAAATTATCTTTCGCTTCTAGAGGTGTATTAAAACTTCCATTTTCAACAGATGCATCAATAAACACATCATCCACCGTTGCTCCTATAAACTCAATTAAGTCAGAATTACTTTCAAATTTAATTTCTGAGTAATCTAAACGGTTAATCTCTGTTATAATCTCAGCATCTTGAGGTGGTACTAATTGCCCTCCATCTTGCCAATATACTTTATACCCATTGTATTCTGGAGGATTATGAGACGCCGTTAAAACGATACCACAATGACAATTTAGATGCTTTAAAGCAAACGACAACTCCGGTGTAGGTCGTAAGTCTTCAAAGAGATAAACGTGTATTCCGTTAGCTGAGAATACATCAGCTACAACTTTTCCAAACGCTTTACTATTATGTCTACAGTCGTATGCTATAGCAACTTTTATCTGTTCTCCAGAAAACACTTCTTTTAGGTAATTACTTAAGCCCTGTGTGTTTTTTCCTAAAGTGTATTTATTAATTCTATTATTACCAACACCCATAATGCCTCGCATTCCACCAGTGCCAAATTCTAAATTTTTATAAAAACTTTCTTTTAACTCACTTGGATTACCGGCAATCATTCGATTAACCTCTTTTTGGGTTTTATCATCAAAAGTTGGTGTTAACCATTGGTTAACTTTATCTAATATTTCGGGCTCTATATGTAGCATAAATTAATAATATTATATGTGCAAAAGTACATAATTACAGTAATGCGAGTAGTGTATGATTATGGAATTTAATCTAGATTTAAATTCTCTTTTATAAGATAACGTTGGTTGTCTCGTTTTGAACGTAAAATAAGCTCACCAAGAAAACCTGCTATGAAGGATTGCGTGCCTATTATCATTGTTGCTAAAGCTATATAAAAAGTAGGACGTTGTGTAATTAATCTTCCATTTGGGTTTATAAAAAGTTTGTCAATACCCATATAAAATGCAAAAGAAAAACCAATAAGAAACATTATAACACCTAGTGCTCCAAAGAGATGCATTGGTCGTTTCCCAAAGCGTGATAAAAACCAAATTGTAATCAAGTCTAAGAAACCATTAACAAAACGATTCATTCCAAATTTGGTTGTGCCGTATTTTCTGGCTTGGTGCTTCACCACTTTTTCGCCAATAGAGTTAAAGCCAGCGTTTTTTGCCAATACAGGGATATACCGATGCATTTCGCCATTAACATCAATAGTTTTCACTACGACCTGTTTATAAGCTTTAAGTCCACAATTAAAATCATTTAGTTTTACGCCTGAAGTTCGACGAGCAGCCCAATTAAATAATTTTGAAGGTAAATTTTTGGCAATAACTGAATCGTATCTTTTCTTTTTCCAGCCAGAAACCAAATCATAATTGTCTTTAATAATCATCTGGTATAAATCTGGGATTTCCTCTGGGTTGTCTTGCAAGTCAGCATCCATCGTTATAATAACATCGCCTTCTGCTTTAGCAAAACCTGCATGGAGTGCTTGTGATTTCCCAAAGTTTTTAAGAAAACGAATACCCTTTACATTTTTATTTTTCTCTGAAAGTGAAGAAATAGTATCCCAAGAATTATCTGTACTCCCATCGTCGATAAACAAAATTTCGTAAGAAAACGAATTGGACTGCATCACAGATACAATCCAATTGTGTAATTCTGTTAGCGACTCAGCTTCATTTAAAAGCGGAATGACTATAGATATATTCATGTGTTTTGATTTCTAATAACTAGATTTCAAAAGTAAATAAAATAATTAAGCTGCGTGTGGGTCATTTTTTTTAGTTACTGCAGCAACGATAAGTCCAATTAGACTCATTATAGTTAAGAAAATGGCATAGCCCAAAAACTGATTACCTACAGAAAAAGGATTGTTTTCTTCTAATTTTACTATAGCTTCATCTATCGATGCTTGCGGGGCTCCAAAATTTTCCATCATTTTAATCTGGTTTTCCATTTGCAATTCAGCTAAAATCTGTGCAGATTCAGTGTCGATAACGTTAAAAATTAAAAAATAAACAACAGTACCCATAAAAAGACCAAGTGCAACAGTAATAAAGTAAGATGTAAACGCTTTTTTGAATGAAATAAACCCTCCAAGTATTTTTTTAGAAGAAGTTGCTGATAAGATTCCAAATATAACTACAGATATAAATATACCTATGCCTACCCAAGCAGAATTAAAAAGTTTGACATCAATTACATAAGTAACTATATAAATAGCAGCTAATAACACGCCCAAATACAATCCGTAATTGACAGCATTTGATTTTAATGATTTTTCCATGAGTTTTAGTTTTTGAGTTAATCAGTTAGTAAGTATATAAATATACGGAAACGTTACAGTATATTTAGAAAATAAAAAATAATAAAAACATTGTAGATTTATAAAAAATATTTAAATTTGCACCTCGAAAAAAATCGAATATATTAAAGCTTTTAGTGATGAGAAAAGGTATACATCCAGAAAATTATAGAATTGTAGCGTTTAAAGACATGTCTAACGATGATGTATTTTTAACGAAGTCTACAGCAGATACTAATGAAACGATTGATGTCGATGGTGTTGAATATCCATTAGTAAAACTTGAAATTTCAAGAACATCTCACCCATACTACACTGGTAAGTCTAAATTAGTAGATACAGCTGGTCGTATTGATAAATTCAAAAACAAATACGCTAAGTTTAAAAAATAAACTAGCACACTTTATAAAACTAAGCCTTCAGATTAATTTTGAAGGCTTTTTTTGTTGCTTTAATTAAAGTATTTTTGAAAGGTAATTACTAAACTGTAATTGGAGTAGTGAAACTTCGATAGTCAGCCTTCAAATTTCAAACTTATAATGAATTATATTCTTTTCGATGGTCCCAATAGAGATAATCTTCTACCCTTTACCTACACCAGACCAGTAGCAGATATTAGAGTAGGTATACTTACCATTAGAGAAAAATGGGAATCTTATCTCGATTATACAACAACTACAGTTACTGAAGACTATTTGTCTGAGAAGTTTCCTATGGTAGAAATGGACATTAATATTATGATTAATGCATCCTATCTTCCAAATTCAGAAATCATAGCTATTGTAAAGGAGTTAAAAGTTAATCAAGCTATTTTTAAAGACGAAGATGTTATTGCATTTTGTATCGAAGAAGGTGCAGAACATGATGATTTTTCAAAGTTTGAAGCTACTGAATTTGAAAACGATATCATTAAAATTGAACATACATGGGATATATTTTCAAAAAATGGAGAAGCGATAAATGATGACTTTGAATTAATTACAAAAAATAAAAAGTCAGAGCCAATCCCCGCTAATGTTAGTACTGTAAATCCTGAACGCATTTTTATAGAAAAAGGAGCGAAAGTTAATTTTAGTTCTTTAAATGCGAGTTCAGGACCAATTTATATCGGTACAAATGCAGAAGTTATGGAAGGTAGTTTGGTACGGGGTCCCTTTGCTTTATGTAGTAATAGCGTATTAAAATTAGGAGCTAAAATATACGGCCCAACGACTATTGGTCCGCATAGTAAAGTAGGCGGAGAGGTTAATAACTCGGTAATTTTTGGATATTCTAACAAAGGACATGATGGCTTTTTAGGAAATTCGGTATTAGGTGAGTGGTGTAATTTGGGTGCTGACACAAACAACTCTAACTTAAAAAATAACTACGCAGAGGTTAGACTCTGGGATTATAACTCAGAAGGTTTTGCAAGAACAGGTCTTCAGTTTTGTGGACTTATGATGGGTGACCATAGTAAATGTGGTATTAATACCATGTTTAATACAGGCACGGTAGTTGGTGTAAGTTCTAATATATTTGGAAGTGGATTTCCTAGAAACTTTGTTCCTAGTTTCTCTTGGGGAGGTAGTAAAGGCTTTGTAACCTATAAAACTAGTAAGGCTTTTGAAGTGTCAGAAGTTGTGATGAAGCGAAGAGGTATTATGTTTTCTGAAGAAGACAAAAAAATATTAGATCATGTCTTTGAAATCACTAAGAAATTTAGAAGGGATTAAAAGTTATGTTGGGTATAATACTACTTATTGTTATAGCAAGACATTTTTATAGATTAGCTGAGAAATATGAGAAGAACAAATGGTTATTTGGCTTTATAGGTATAGTATCATATTATGCGGGCACTTTTATAGTAGGTATACTTTTGGGCTTAGCAAATGAAATATTTTCTTTAAACATAAATTTTGAAAACAAATATGGTCTAGGGATTATTGCTATGCCGTTTGGTATAGGTTTAGCTTATGTTTTGCATAGTATATTAAAACATAATTTAAAAGAACAATACCATAGAAAAATAATTGCCGAAAACAATAAGAAAGAATTTATAGAATCTACTTTTGAGGAAGAGTAACTTTAATTCCCTTTTTTACATGTTTTAAATCTAGAAGATTAGTGGGATTAAGACCTAGTCCATTAACCTCTTTACGTGTAAAACGTACTACTTCATCATAAAATAGAGGAATTATGGGTGCGGATTTCATTATTAAACTATCCATTTGAGTATATAGTTCGACACGTTTATTGGTATTAGTTTCTAAATACGATTGTTCATACAAAATATCAAAAAGACTATCGTTATAATGTGTGTAATTTGGACCATTTGGCGCAAAATTTTTGCTGTAGTAAAGTGATAAATAATTTTCAGCATCAGGATAATCGGCAATCCAGCTTGCTCTAAAAAAGTCGAGTTGACCGTTTGCTTTTAAATCTTTTAAACTCGATGCAGGGATAACATCTACAGTAATGTTAAGCCCTATCTTTTGAAGTTCTCGTTGGATATATTCACAGAAATTAAGATAATTACTCGTTGTTGTCAAAGTAATTTTTGGGTTAGATATTCCTGTTTCTTTTTTAAATCTATTAAGCAATTCTATCGCCTTTTCAGGTTTATAGCTATAACCAATAGTATTATCATACCCTGGCAATCCTTTTGGTATAAAACCACCGTTTGCAGCTATTCCAATACCGTTTCTCAAATAGGTAATCATTTTTTTTCTATCAAAACCTAAATTAATGACTTGTCTTATACGTTGTGATTGCACTTCTGGGATAGTACTCTCCATAAAAAAACCAAGATATTCTGTATTTAAATATGGACCGCGAATCATGTTTACATTCGCAGCATAATTTTGTTTTAGCGTTCCTTTTGATGTTAATATCTCATCTTTATAGGATGCATCTAAACCAGAAACAAAATCAATATTTCCTTGGGCAAATTGTAGAAACTCACTTTGCTTATCGGGTAAAAAGGTAATCGCTACAGATTCTAAGTATGGTAATTGATTCCCTTTTACATCTGATTCAAAATAATTGGTATTTCGTCTTAAAACCAATTTTATATTTTCTTCCCAGCGCTTAAATTTAAAAGGCCCTGTGCCTATAGGATTTGACCTAAAATTTGTTCCGTAGTGTTCAACAATTTCTTTAGGTACTACGGAGCAGTATTTCATTGTGAGTAATCCTAAAAATGCAGGAAACGGTTGTTTGAGTTTAATGGTAAATATGGAATCGCTTTCGGCATAAAAATTATCGACTTTACTTAAGACCCAACTACCAGGAGAAGCTATCCGGTCGTCCTTCAATCTATTAAAGCTATAAACAAAATCTGAAGCTTTTACAGATCGTGTTGAATCTTGTTGACTACGAGAAGTCGAATTAAATAATTTGTGTTTGTGAAAATAGATGTCATTATTTAATGCAAACTTATAAGTTGTCGCACTATCTGAAATTTCCCAACTTTTGGCAATGGCTGGTTGTACATTAAGATTATCGTCCATCTGTACCAGTCCATTAAATATCTGGTTTGTAGCCCATATATCTGCTAAATCTTTAGAGAATGCGGGATCTAGAGAGCTTATATTGCGATGTTCATTATAACGGAAAACTAGGTTGTCTTTATTATCTGAATTAGTTTTTGAACATGAATGAACTATAAGCAGTAATAAACTAAAAAGTATATAAGAAAACGAGATGCTCTTAAAGCGAATCAATTGTTTTAGCATTTTATCTATTAGTTGTAAATTTGCCACCTTGAATTTATTCTTTTGAAACACAACACATTAATTTTAGGCAAAAGTCTTAGATTCTTTTGAGTTGTCTTAAAAGTAATTAAACCTCGATTATCGAGTAAAAGTACAAGAATGAACGCTAGAAAAAAAGTCGCATTTTACACATTAGGTTGCAAGCTTAATTTTTCTGAAACTTCGACGATTGCAAGACGTTTTAATGATGAAGGATTTGACCGTGTAGATTTTAAAGAAAATGCAGATATCTATGTCATTAATACTTGCTCTGTTACAGAGAATGCAGACAAGCGTTTTAAGACTATAGTGAAGCAAGCACAAAAAGCAAATCCAGATGCTTTTGTTGCTGCTGTAGGTTGCTATGCACAATTAAAACCAGAAGAGTTAGCAGCAGTAGATGGTGTTGATTTAGTTCTTGGAGCCACCGAAAAATTTAAGATTACCGATTACTTAAACGATTTGTCTAAGAACGACTTTGGCGAAGTACATTCTTGTGAGATAGAAGATGCTGATTTCTATGTGGGCAGTTATTCTATAGGTGATAGGACTCGTGCATTTTTAAAGGTACAAGATGGTTGTGATTACAAGTGTACATATTGTACAATTCCATTAGCAAGAGGTATCTCTCGAAGTGATACTATGGTAAATGTGATTAAAAATGCAAAAGAAATTTCTCAGAAAGGTATTAAGGAAATAGTGTTAACCGGAGTTAATATTGGTGATTACGGAAAAGGAGAGTTTGGTAATAAAAAACACGAGCATACATTTTTAGATTTAGTTACAGAATTAGATAAAGTCGATGGTATTGAACGACTTCGTATATCATCTATAGAACCAAATTTGCTTAAAAACGAAACGATAGATTTAGTAGCTAAATCTAGAGCATTTGTACCACATTTTCATGTACCTCTTCAGAGTGGTAGTAATGTGCTTTTAAAGAAAATGAAACGACGTTACATGCGCGAATTGTACACAGATAGAGTTTCAAAAATAAAGGAAGTAATGCCAGATGCATGTATTGGAGTTGATGTTATAGTGGGTTTTCCGGGAGAAACAGATGATTTGTTTTTAGAAACTTATAATTATCTAAATGAATTAAATATTTCCTATTTACACGTATTTACATACTCGGAACGTGATAATACAGAAGCTGCTGCGTTTGATAATGTAGTGCCAAAAAATATAAGAACAAAACGTAGTAAAATGCTACGAGGTCTATCTGCCAAAAAGCGTAGAGCCTTTTATGAAAGTCAATTAAGAACAAATCGTACAGTCTTATTTGAAAGCGAAAACAAAGAAGGTTACATACATGGTTTTACAGAAAACTATGTTAAAGTAAAAACACCATGGAACCCTAATTTAGTTAACACCATACATAATGTTAAACTAATTAAAATCGATGATGATGGCTTGGTGCGCTTTGATTTTTTAGATTAGAGCCTGTTTCAACTAATATTTAGTTATTATATCGTAATTATTACCCTTTATTACTAAGCTTAATTAGTTTTATCCCATATTTAGAACTAAATGAAAGTAAGATTTATACATATAGCTATTCTAACTCTAGTATTATTACTATCGTCCTGCTCTTCTGATGATGACGGTATAGATACTTCTCAGGTTTTTGGCGTATGGGACCGTATTGAAATGAGTCAAAATCAAACCACCCTTTTTAGGATAGTATTTGGTACTAATGCAAATGCCATTAAAATAGATAGAACAGATTTTGATGACGGAACTTCACTATCGTCTGCAGGAAGTTATAAATGGGAATTAATAGCAGATGATGAGGTTAGATTAGTAAATGAGGCAAATGGAGACATACTTATTTTTGAAATTAACACCAACACTTCGCCTCCTCAGTTAGAGAGCGAGACTAATACACCGCTGATAAAAACATCTGAAGATTTTACAGATTTCTTTTGAAAATTGAAAATAAAAAAGCCGAAATTTTAATTTCGGCTTTTTTATTTATGGTTTTACGGCTAACTATATTCTAATCCCAACAGGTAGCATTCTTTTATATTTTCGATTACCTCTTACAAATTTTGCAATCTCAGGACTTGTAGGAACAACACTAATATTCCGTTCTTTAATATTACTAAAAACCATATCAATGAATTCTAATTCAAACTCTTTGGTTCTAATAGTCTCTGGGATAATCAGCTTTGTTAAAAATATTTTTCGCTCTTGTAAAGAGTATTCAACAATTGCCATTTTGTTTTCAACGTTTAATTCAAATTGACGTAAAAATTCATTATCAATTAACTCACCGGTCTCTGTCATAATCTTTTTGTATTTTAAATTAGCGGTTGGCTAGAGTAGATTCTATTTTTTCAATAGATTTGTGCAAATGTACAAAAAATCTAATAAATCGTTGTTTATAGTATAATGCCAACGATGTTATTAGTTGTAAATTAAGCTTTTAAGAGTTTATTTAAGTTAAGTAAAATGAAGGATAGTATTATTCATCTTTATCTTATGCCGGGTATGGCAGCAAATCCTTCAATATTTGAATATATAAAACTACCAGAAGATAAATACAAAATTCATTGGTTAGAGTGGAAAATTCCTAATAAGAATGAAACTTTACAGTCCTACGCTAAACGCATGAATAAGGATATTAAGTATGACAATGTCGTACTTCTTGGTGTTTCTTTTGGCGGCATACTTGTCCAAGAAATGAGCAAGTATTTGACTTTAAAAAAGTTATTTGTAGTATCTAGTGTTAAATCACATCACGAATTACCTAAGCGTCTTAAGTTATTAAAATATACTAAAGCGTATAAAATTTTACCAACCCAACTAGTGAGTAA
>CAZBMY010000046.1:0-11721 GCA_964492855.1 uncultured Flavobacteriaceae bacterium | reverse complement strand
TGTTTAGTGAAGGTATGAGCTTATCTTTAGGCAAAAAGAAAATGGTAGATTTTGGGTTAGTAAAGAAATCTGTTTTAAAACATTTTGGCATTTCGCAAAATGTATTATTTGCTGATTTTAATTGGGATAACGTTTTAGAGATGGCTAAGCATAACACTATAAAATTCAAGGCTATACCTAAATACCCTGAGGTTCGACGAGACTTTGCTTTGCTTATAGACCAAACAGTATCCTTTAATGATATCTATACTATTGCAAAGCAAACAGAAAAGCAATTACTAAAAAGTGTAAATTTGTTTGATGTATATGAAGGAAAGAACTTACCAGAAGGCAAAAAAAGTTATGCTGTAAGTTTCACCCTCCAAGATGAAAACAAAACCTTGACCGATAAGCAAATCGATAAGATTATGAATAAACTTCAATCTAATTTTGAAGGAAAACTCGGTGCTGAACTTAGATAATTATGAATTTGAAAGCGCTTCTTCTTTTTTTAATAATCACATTTGGATGTCTTGCATCCCATAGTCAACAATTAAAAACTGTAGAAGACAGTACCAAATCAAAAACAATTTGGCAACTCGCAAAATATGATGCTAAATACACTCTAAAAGGCGTAGGACATGCATTTACAAGACCATTACATTGGAAAGGTAAAGATTTCGCAAAACTAGGTGCCATCGTTGGAGGCACTGCCTTATTATCTTTTGCAGATGAACCTATAAGAGATTTTGCACAAAACCAAAAAAGTGATTTCCCAAGAGCAGTACGAGACTTTGGTTGGTATTTTGGAAGCCCACAGAATTATTTTATGGCAAATGCTGGACTGTACGGTTTTGGATTATTCACAAGGAATGAAAAAATACGAAAAACAAGTGTTCTTATAATCTCAGCATCTGTAACTACTGGACTTATACAAACCATTGCAAAAAACGCTATTGGTAGAGCTAGACCAGAGCACAGAGATGATCATTTAGAATTTTCTTCCTTTGCCAATGATGCTGGGTTTCGTTCGTTTCCCTCAGGACATACGGTATTAGCTATAACAATGGCACATTCTATAGCCAAACAATTTGAAAATCCCTGGATAAAAGCTGGTATCTATACCGTAGGTGCTATCCCACCAATATCTAGACTCATTGATAATGCACATTGGTTTACAGATATAGCTGTGAGTACAGCGCTTAGTATTTTTGTTGTAGATGCCATTGATAAATTTTTGTTTGACGAAAAAGCCTATGATTATCCAAAAAAGGACAAATTAGTATCTTGGAATTTAAGATTTACCCCTAATCAAATTGGTTTTGTAGGCACATTTTAATAGCGTAATATTTATCATTTTCTTCACATTTAACGTCTGTTTATTTGTTAATTTTAACATTCTAACAAAAACAACAAAATGGCAAATATCACATTAGGCGGAAACCCAGCAACAACTGTTGGTAATCTTCCGGAAGTAGGAACAAAAGCTCCTGATTTCAAACTTACAAATACAGATTTAGCAGATAAATCACTTTCAGATTATGAAGGTTCTAAATTAGTACTTAACATATTTCCAAGTGTAGATACTGGTGTTTGTGCACAGTCTATAAGAACATTTAACGAAAAAGCAAGTGGTTTAGATAACACAAAAGTATTGTGCATTTCTAAAGACCTTCCTTTTGCTATGGCTCGTTTTTGTGGTGCTGAAGGCTTAAATAATGTAGAAAGTTTATCTGATTATAAAACAGGTGATTTTGGTAAAGCTTATGGTGTAACGTTTAATGATAGTGCTTTTGAAACCTTACTATCTCGTGCAGTAGTTGTTTTAGACACTAACGGAACTATTCTACATACCGAACAAGTTTCAGAAACAGGTGAAGAACCAAATTACGAGTCAGCATTAAATGCATTAAGCTAATCTATGCCAAACAGAAATAAAGAATCTTTTATACGCAATCGTCTTAAAAGCGTGAATTACGCTTTTAAGGGGTTGATGGTTTTAATAAAAACCGAAAACAGTATTAAACTACAGCTCATCATTGCATCTGTAGTAACTATAGCTGGTATATATTTTAATATTTCTACAACAGAATGGCTTATACAAATTATTATGATTGCCATGGTGATGAGTGTAGAAGGTGCAAACACTGCTATTGAGTACATGGCAGATTTTATTCACCCAGAACATCATCCCAAAATTGGGCTTATCAAGGATATTGGAGCAGGTGCTGTTTTCATAGCTTCTATAGCTGCAATTATTGTAGCTTCTGTTATTTATATTCCTAAGATACTTGCTTAGCCTAACTATTGTTAATAACACCTTAGCATAAATACCAAAACCTTTAGGATAAACGTTACTTATTTGTATTTTTGATTTACTAGATAAATCTATTATTTCCTTTAGGTAGGATTTTTATAAATGGCAAAACGAACAACTAAGAAAAAAACCACTGCAAAACCAAAGACCAAGCGCAAGCCTATCTCTTTTAAGCTATCTAGTCAGCAAAAATTGATTGTTGGCAGTTTACTTATTATACTTGGTGTTTTACTTTTTATATCATTCGTTTCTTTCTTATTCACTGGTAAAGAAGATCAAAGTATACTGGCAGAGTTTCCTTCAAGACAAGTTGACGCTAAGAATTGGGCAAGCCAATTTGGTGCAAAACTAAGTGAATGGTTTATAACCAAAGGGTTTGGATTACCTTCATTTATATTTTCAGGGTTATTATTTCTTTCTGGTGTTTATATTACTTTAAATCTTAACCTGGTTAAACTCAGAAAGCATTGGATTTGGGGAACTCTCATAGTTATTTGGCTATCTATATTCCTTGGGTTTTTTACGCATAAATTTGATATCCTTGGAGGTGTTATTGGTTATGAGATGAATCATTTCTTTCAAGATTACATTGGTAAAATTGGCACCGCACTCCTACTCGCTTTTGGACTTATTACATATTTAGCTATTCGTTTTAAAATGACTGGCGACACCTTTGTAAATCTTTTTAAGCGTGCAAGAAAAGATATATCTTCAGATTTTAATTCCGAAGAACAAAACATTGAAGATACTGTTGTACCTATAGACAATAGCCTCTCGGAAGAGGCTAAATCTATTAAATCTGCTTTTGAAATTCCGCTAGATAATCTAGAGCCTACAATTTCTAATCACTCACAATTAGACAAAGAGAAAACTAAGCCTGAACCTGTGAAGCAAATGCCTATTGAGGTAAAAACGGTAGAGCCTGAACCTGAAGTGGAAATGAAAGTTGAAGTTGCAGCTGAAGAAAAATCAGAAACAGATAATCTTGCTGATAAATTGGTAGAAGATTTTGGTCAGTTTGATCCTACTCTAGAGCTAAGTAACTTTCAATTTCCTAGATTAGACTTACTTAAAAAATATGATAACGAAGGTATTTCTATAGATCAAGATGAACTTGAAGAAAATAAAAACCGAATTGTAGAGACCTTAAATAATTACAAGATAGGTATTACTAGTATATCTGCTACTATAGGGCCTACAGTGACTTTGTATGAGATTGTACCCGAAGCTGGAATTCGTATTTCTAAAATCAAGAATCTCGAAGACGATATAGCTTTATCATTATCAGCATTAGGAATTCGTATTATAGCACCTATACCCGGAAAAGGAACTATTGGTATAGAAGTACCTAACAAGAAGGCAACCATAGTATCTATGCATTCTGCGATTGCTTCTCAAAAATTTCAGAGTTCTAAAATGCAATTACCTATTGCTTTAGGTAAAACTATTAGCAATGAAACCTTAGTTGTTGATTTGGCTAAAATGCCACACTTACTAATGGCTGGTGCAACAGGACAAGGTAAATCGGTTGGGCTTAATGCCGTTTTAACATCATTACTCTACAAGAAACATCCTGCTGAAGTCAAATTCGTTTTAGTTGACCCTAAGAAGGTAGAACTCACCCTATTTAATAAAATAGAACGTCATTACTTAGCTAAATTACCGGATAGTGAAGATGCAATTATTACCGATAACACAAAGGTGATTAACACTTTAAATTCACTTTGTATAGAAATGGATAATCGCTACGACTTGCTAAAAAATGCATTTTGTAGAAATATTGCCGAGTACAATAAGAAGTTTAAAGAGCGTAAACTCAATCCTAATGATGGGCATCAATTTTTACCATACATTGTTTTGGTCGTTGATGAGTTTGCAGATTTAATTATGACGGCTGGTAAAGAGGTAGAAACACCTATAGCACGTTTAGCACAATTGGCACGTGCCATTGGTATACATTTAATTATAGCCACACAACGACCGTCTGTTAACGTAATTACAGGTATAATAAAAGCTAACTTCCCTGCACGTATTGCATTTAGAGTAACTTCTAAAATAGATTCTCGTACCATTTTAGATGGTGCAGGTGCTGACCAATTAATTGGTCGAGGCGATATGCTTTACACGCAAGGTAATGATCTAATTAGAATACAATGTGCTTTTGTAGACACACCAGAGGTTGAACGTATTACAGAGTTTATAGGTTCACAAAAAGCGTATCCTGATGCCTATTTACTGCCAGAATATGTTGGCGAGGAAGGTGGCACAAATCTTGATATAGACATTGCAGACAGAGATAAATTGTTTAAAGAAGCTGCGGAAATTATAGTTACAGCTCAGCAAGGTTCTGCATCTTTATTACAGCGTAAATTAAAGCTAGGCTATAACAGAGCAGGTAGATTAATAGACCAATTAGAGGCAGCCGGAATTGTTGGTGGTTTTGAAGGCAGTAAGGCAAGACAAGTTCTTGTGCCAGATTTAATGGCTCTTGAGCAATTATTAGAAAACGAAAAAAATAATTAGTATTAAAATTTGAAATGAAAAAATTAAGTATTCTTTTAGCTTTAGTACTTACAAGTAGCATATTTGCTCAAGACAAAGCAAAAGCGCTTTTAAGTGAAGTCAGTAAAAAGGTTAAATCATATGATAATATTAGCGTAGACTTTAAATATGAGTTAAATAATGTTAGTGAAAATATTAACCAAGAAACAAAAGGAGATGTCATTATACAAAATGATAAGTACGTTTTAAATGTTCTTGGTGTTACTCGTATTTATGATGGTAAAACATTATATAATATTAGCCCTGAGGATGAAGAAGTTACTATCTCCTCAGAAAATACTGAGGATGAAGGTACTATTACACCAAGTAAGATGTTATCATTTTACGAAGATGGATATACTTACAAAATGGATATCCTTCAAAATGTAAAAGGTCGAAAAATTCAGTATGTTAAGTTAGTACCAATTGATAGTAATGCCGAGATTAAACATGTTTTATTAGGTATTGATGCTACAACTAAGCATATTTATAACTTAATAGAAGTTGGTAAAAACGGAATAAAAACAACGCTGACTGTCAATTCTTTTAAAACTAATCAAGCAATTCCAATATCACTGTTCACTTTTGATGAAAGTAAATACAAAGATTTCTACATCAATAAAATAGATTAAATTGAAAATTCTAGACCGTTACATACTTAGTACGTTTCTAAGGACATTTTTGAGCATATTTATCATATTTATGTTCATTTTTGTTTTACAGGGCCTTTGGCTTTACATTTCTGAACTTGCTGGTAAAGACTTAGATATTGTAACGACGTTTAAATTTATATTCTACTATTCTCCAAAATTAATTCCACTTGTTGTTCCGCTAACAGTACTACTGGCATCGATAATGGTATTCGGTAATTTTGCAGAAAATTATGAATTTGCTGCTATGAAATCTACAGGCATTTCATTACAACGTGCCATGCGCAGCTTATCTATATTCATTGTAAGCTTAGGTTTTGCATGCTTCTTTTTTGCAAATAATGTAATCCCTTGGGGTGAGTATAATTTTTATAATTTAAGACGAAATATTGCTAAAGTTAAACCTGCGTTAGCTATTGCAGAAGGTCAGTTTAATGAAATAGGAAATATAAATATCCGTGTTGATAACAAAAGTGGTGAACGTGGACAATTTTTAGATGGTGTTTTAATTCACCAGAAAAAATCTTTTAGGAGAGGGAATTATACAACTATAGTGGCCGAGAAAGGAGAACTCAAAAGTGCAGAAGATTCTAATATTTTAAAACTAGAGCTTACAAACGGTAATTTTTATGACGAACTAATTACTCGTGATATGCGAAAATTTAACAAACGAAAACCGCATGCACAGAGTCAGTTTAAAGTATACACCATAAATATAGACTTAGGTAATATTGGCAATATAGATATGGACGAAAAAAGTAGTGATGACCGTTATAATATGCTAAGCGTTGGTGAGCTTAATCATGTTATTGATACGTTATATACAGATCGCAAAGCAGATTTTGAAAAATTATCATCTAGCCTTTATAATAGAACCACGTATCATTCTTTAAAAACAAATTTTAAAAGTGATAATGACAGTATATACAATACTAATGTTTTGGACCTTTTTAATACCAAAACTAAAGTTCAAATTTTAGGATTAGCATATAATACTGCAAGTAGTACATCTCAAATTTTACAGACAAATGAAACAACATTTAAAGCAAAAACGTCTAATCGAAATCGACATATAATCTCTCTACATGAAAAATATGCGCTTGGTTTTGCTTGTGTTATCTTATTTTTTGTTGGAGCTCCATTAGGCGCATTAATCAGAAAAGGTGGTATTGGACTACCCATGGTTGTTGCTATTTTGTTATTCTTAACTTACCATTTCATAGGCATTTTTATAAAAAATAATGCAAAAACAGATTCTATAGACCCTGCTTTTGGGACATGGCTTTCAACACTAATTATGTTACCGCTAAGTGTTTATCTCACACATAGGGCAACTAACGATAGAGGTTTAATTAACCTAGACTTTATTACCGTTCCTTTTAAAAAATTATTTTCTACTAAATCTAATGATGAAATCAATGATATTAGAAATGTACAATCTTATAGTTATTACAATAAGCATTCTGTTGAAGATTTAATTACCGTGGTGAAAAATCAGAATGACTATGATATTGATAAAAAGCCAAAGCAAATTGCACTTCAGCATTTATTTGATAGAAAAATTTCACTTACTGAATTAGAACAGAACGGATTAGAAATTCCTAAGACTATAAAAACAGCAAAAGTTCAGATTAAAGATTATAAAGATTATTCTAACACAAGTTTGCTTACATTCTCTATTGGAGCAGTACTATTAGTACTTTACTTTGTCTTTAGAAACAATAAACTGCCTGAATTAGCTGAAATTTCAAAAACACTATGTATTGTATCTTTTGGAATTTACCTTCTTTACTTCATAGTATCAACAGTTTATTATTCGAAGTTTTATAAATCTATCGCTCAAGAAAAGAAGAAAATAAACCCTTTACTTTTTATATTATCATTTCCATTCTTTCCCGTAAAGTACTTTTTATTAAAATCAAGAACACAACAAGACTTCCATTTGAGTTGCCTATCAGAAATAAAATAAGCTTATCTTTGTAACTCCAAAATTGAAGTTATGATTTCAGATACTGTGAGCACAAAAATTATGCTAAATACTATTGAAGAAGCTATTGAAGATATCCGTCAAGGTAAGGTTATCATTGTTGTTGATGATGAAAATAGAGAGAATGAGGGCGATTTTTTAGCTGCAGCAGAAACTGTAACTCCGGAGATGATAAATTTTATGGCAACGCATGGCCGTGGCCTTATTTGTACTCCATTAACAGAGCAACGTTGTAAAGATATAGACTTGCACATGATGGTACGTAACAACACTGATCCAATGGAAACAGCCTTTACAGTTTCTGTAGATTTAAGAGGTAATGGTGTAACTACTGGGATTTCTGCAAGTGACCGCGCAAAAACTGTAAAAGCCTTAGTAGATAAAAATACCAAATCATTTGATTTGGCTCGTCCTGGGCATATTTTTCCATTAGTAGCTAAAGAAGGTGGTGTTTTACGACGCACTGGTCATACAGAAGCTGCTATTGATTTTGCACGCTTAGCAGGTTTTGAACCTGCTGGTTGTATTGTAGAAATAATGAATGAAGATGGTACAATGGCACGTTTACCACAACTTGCCGAAGTTGCTAAAAAGTTTGATTTAAAAATAGTTTCTATCGAAGATTTAGTGGCGTATCGTATGGAACATGATTCTTTAATCGAAAAGAAAGAAGATTTTAATATTGAAACACGTTTTGGGAGTTATAGATTACGTGCCTATAAACAAACCACCAACAATCAAATTCATATAGCACTTACAAAAGGCACATGGAATTCTGGTGATGAAGTATTAACGCGCATTAATTCTACCCTTGTTAATAATGATATTTTAGGAACTTTAACTAATAATGCCGATCAAAAGCTCGATGATATGTTTAGAGTTGTTAATCAAGCAGGGAAAGGTGCAATTGTATTCATAAACCAACAGAACCAATCTACTAATCTATTAAATAGACTCTCTATTTTGAAACAACAGCAAAAAGAAGGAGAAATTACTAAAGCACCAAGAATAGCAATGGATAGTAAAGATTTTGGTATCGGAGCACAAATTCTACATGACCTTAATATCAGTAAAATAAAACTGATTTCTAATAGCGAGCAAACCAAACGTGTTGGTATGATTGGTTATGGTTTAGAAATTATGGACTATGTGAATTATTAAAGATTTTCCTTTATTAATTTTGCCATTTTCTTACCACGAGCTATTACTTCCTGATCTGTCCAAGATAGCTTAATTAAACACGATAGGTTTCTTGAAATATAACTATCTGACTTTGAATAAACTTTACCATTTAAATACTGAAGTCCGTCTTTAACCTCTTTAGAAATTGGGAACAAAGATTTTAATTCTTTAAGGTGATCCCATTTCCGTATATAATGCCAATTGTTATCATAATAATGAAAACATGCATCAACTCCATTATCCTTAAATGCTTTTGAAACGTTTCTTGCAGTTTCTAAATCTGGTAAAAAGAAATTTAAAAACGCACAGCTTTCAACACCGCCATCTGGTACAGTTCTAAACTCTACTTCTGGGATATGCTTTAATTCATTTCTAATACTATCAAAATTCTTTTTTTGAATGGCTAAGAATTCAGGCAAACGCTTTACTTGTGCTAAACCTACTGCTGCATGTAATTCTGATAATCTAAAATTGTAGCCTAAAAACGGATGTGTTTCAGCACCTCTATCACTACCAATATGATCATGGCCATGGTCTGAATAATGATCTGCATTAGTATAATATTCAGAATTATTAGTAATTACAGCGCCTCCTTCTCCACAAGTAATTGTTTTTACAAAATCAAACGAAAAACAACCTACATCTGCAATACTCCCCAAAGCTTTGCCCTTATACTTACCGCCTATAGCTTGGCAAGCATCTTCAACAAAAATTAGATTATTAGCCTCGCAAATAGACTTTAATTCATCCATGTGCCCCATGCTTCCACACATTTGCACCACCATAACAGCTTTAGTCTTTGGTGTAATTGCAGCTTCAACTGCTTTAGGATCTAAAGTTAAGGTACTATCTATATCGACTAAAACAGGTATAGCGCCTAGCATCATTATAGCTTCAAAGCTTGCTACAAACGTAAATGTTGGCATAATAACCTCATCACCAGCACCTACTCCTGCAGAAGCTAAGGCTACAGACACTGCTGCTGTTCCACTAGATACAAGCTGAACATGATTGACGTTAAAAGTACCTTGTAATTCTTTTTCTAGTTCTTTAGCTTTCCAATGGCCATTACGCATACCATCGAAACCGTATCGCATTAAAACACCATTATCTAAAACATCATTTACACTCTCTCTTTCTAAGTTTCCAAATAATTCAAATCCAGGCATATTAGTTTTTTAAGGTGTTTAATTCTGAAATAAACATATTTATGTCTTTGTCTGTAAACTCCTTTAAAAGGGAGGTTTTTTTATAAAACTTTGATGATTTTGCTATTAATGCAGGAAACTTTTGTTCTGGATTATACGCTGAGACTAATCTATTATTATATGTGATATTCTTACTATTATTAGAATTGTCAATGGTTAGTATCACCACAGATTTCCCAATTGAAGCTTTGAATTTTCTCGATTTCAAAATAGAACGCTCAATCTTTTGCTCAAGTGTTTTTTGATTACCATCTTTAAAATAAAAAAGCAAAATACTATTTGTTTCTTCAGTCGTTTGTAACGCTTTGATATAATCATCTTCCCAAGTGATATTTTGGGCAAAGCTTGTGCTCACAAAAGCACACATTACGATAAGTGAGAAAATATACTTCATAAATAACGAATTTCTAAAACAAATATAGGGTTTTGATTACTATTATTATATGTCAATTACAACTCTATAACAGTCTCTTTTAATGATTTTCTGACTTTCTTTAATTCTGAAAACATATCATCCGTTGACCTAAAACCTACAGGAAGTAATAAAACTGATTTTAATCCTTTTTGCTTTAAGTCTAGAATATCATCATAAGCTTCAGGGTTAAAGCCTTCCATAGGACAACTATCAATTTTTTCTATAGCACAAACAGTCATCAAATTACCTAATGCTATATAAGCCTGGCGGGTTGCCCAATCTGTCTTTTTAGACTCTGGCATAGCGTCAATAGTAGATTTTAATTGATTTTTAAAAGGTTCTAGAACATGTTCTGGTGTGTTTCGAGTTTCAGCAATATTCTCAAAATGTATGTTAACATCGTCTACATCAATCTCATTTTGAATGCATAATACTAAAAGGTGAGAAGCGTCAACAACTTGGCGTTGGCCGTAAGAATGCTCTACTAAAACTTCACGCTTCTCTTTGCTTTCTATAACAACAAGTTTTAATGTCTGTAGACCATACGATAATGCCGTTAAATTAAAGGCTTCTTTTAAAGTTTCTAATTGGGTAGATGATATACGTTTAGAAGCATCAAACTTCTTTGTTGCGTAGCGCCATTTAAGATGCTCAATAATTGTCATACTTTTTTTTGCAAAAATAAGGAATGTCTTACAGCTCTAGATAGAGAACCCTAAAGAATATATTATATTTAACTATGGATATAAATGAACAAAACTATTGGACTAAACGGTACCAAGAAAATAAAACAGGTTGGGATATTGGCTATCCATCAACACCAATAAAAACATATATAGATCAGTTAGAAGATAGATCAATAAAAATTCTAATTCCCGGTGCTGGCAATGCTTATGAAGCTGAATATCTGTTTAATAGTGGTTTTAAAAATGTGCATATTATGGATATTTCTATAATTCCGCTAGATGCATTTAAAAAACGAAATCCAAATTTCCCTGAAAAGCAATTGCTACATGACGACTTTTTTAAACATAATAAAACTTATGATTTAATTATAGAACAAACCTTTTTCTGTTCTTTTATTCCAACAAACAAAAACAGAAATGCTTACGCAGAAAAAATGCATCAATTGTTAAAGCCTAAGGGGAAACTTGTTGGTTTATGGTTTGACATTCCGCTAACAGGAGATTTAGAAAAACGCCCTTTTGGTGGTAATAAACAGCTGTATTTAAAGTACCTCGAACCCTACTTTAAAACCAGATTATTTAACAAAAGCTATAATTCTATTATTGAAAGAGATGATAAAGAGTTGTTTGGAATTTTTGAAGCATTATACTAAAAAAACCACTCAAGATAAACTTGGTGGCTCTTTTAACCTTTCGGTGTATTGCGGAGAAAGAGGTAAGTGAACCTCTTTCGTAGTGCCTTTATTTATTACTGTT
>CAZBMY010000045.1:0-11759 GCA_964492855.1 uncultured Flavobacteriaceae bacterium | reverse complement strand
ATTATCCAATAATCATGCCTGCAATAGTAGCCGAAATTAAAGAAGCTATTGTGCCACCAATTAAAGCTTTCATACCAAATTTAGATAACTGCTTGCGTTGCCCAGGCGCCAATGAACCAATACCGCCAATTTGTATACCAATAGATGCAAAATTTGCAAACCCACAAAGCATGTAGGTTGCCATAATAACGGATTTCTGATATTTTAAATGTGTAACACTTGTCACATCTTTTAAATCTGCCAATTGTATATAGCCTACAAATTCACTGGCCGCCAATTTAATGCCTAAAAGTTGTCCCATTAAGGCCATATCTTCTTTAGCAATACCAATTAGCCACATCAATGGCGCAAAAGTATAACCTAAAATTAATTCTAATGATAAGCTTTGATATGGTGTATTTGCAACAACCCATTCATTAATAGAAGTGAGGTCGCCAACCCAACCTAATATTCCGTTTATCATTGCTATAAAAGCGACAAAAACAAGAAGCATTGCGCCGACATTTACGGCTAATTTTAAACCTTCAGTTGTACCATTGGCAATCGACTCTAAAATATTAGAACCAATTTTATCTTGTGAAACGTGAACGTCTGTATTTACCTTCTCAGTTTGGGGAAATAATATTTTTGAAATCACAATCGCTCCAGGAGCAGCCATAACCGATGCTGCTAATAAATGCTTGGCATAAAACAATTGTAATTCTGGGTCATCACCTCCCAAGAAACCTATGTAAGCTGCTAATACAGCACCAGCAACAGTTGCCATTCCGCCAATCATAACAAGGAGGATTTCTGATTTGTTCATTTTCTCTAAATACGCCTTTATAAGTAAAGGTGCTTCGGTTTGTCCTAAAAAAATATTACCAGCAACGCTTAAACTTTCTGCTCCAGAAATTCCTAATATTTTAGTCAATAACCATCCCATACCTTTTACGATCTTTTGAATGATTCCTAAATAGAATAGAACTGAGGTAAGTGCTGAGAAGAAAATAATAGTTGGTAATACTTGAAATGCAAATATGTATCCGAAAGAATCAATATTCAACATACCACCAAATAGAAACTCACTTCCAGCTTGAGTAAATCCGAGTATGGCTATAAATCCTTGTCCAACATACTCAAAAGCCGATTTCACAAAATCAACTTTTAAAACACCAACAGCAATTACAAGCTGAAACGCTAATCCTATACCTACAGTTTTCCAATTAATAGCTCTACGGTTACTGCTAAATAAAAAGGCAATAAAAATTAATGTAATCATGCCCAAAATACCACGCCATAAACTGTTTAAAGAAAAGCCTTGACTTGGTATTATAGTATCATAGGATTGCGGGTTTTCTTTAAAATCATCTGTTAGTTCCGAAATAGATTTTAGGTTAACACTCTTTAGAGCATTTGCAAAAGCTAATGTAGAGTCTGATAGTTGGGTGATTTTGTAACGTTCAACACTGTTTATAGTATCGTTGTGATAAAGAATGAGAAGACTATTCTGATGAATATAATCTCCTGATGTGTTGCCAGATTTGAAACTTCCATTATTGAATTCAAAAGTTTCTCCGTTATCGAATTGCCATTTTTTTTCTAGCTCTTGCGCGCCAATTGTTAGTCCAAAAAAAACAGCTGTAATAGCTAATAGAAGATTTTTCATTAAAAGATTGATTTAGCGTTTAGAGATTTCGTCTCTTATTTTTGCTGCAGTTTCGTAATCTTCATTATCAACAGCTTCATCTAACAGCGTATTTAATTCTTCAAGAGATTTATCTTTATATATATCATCACCAAATGCCGTAGTTTCAATTTCTTCGGCTATAAGTTCATCCATTAAAATACTATCGTCATCTTTTTCGTCTTTGTTAGGGTCGACTTTAAGATAGATGCCTGCTTTATCTAAGATGTTTTTATAAGTGAAAATTGGAGCCTGAAAACGTAATGCTAATGCAATAGCATCACTTGTCCTTGCGTCAATGATTTCTTCAATATTATCACGCTCACAAATTAGGCTTGAGTAAAATACACCATCTACTAATTTGTGAATAATAACTTGTTTGATAACAATGTTAAAACGATCAGAAAAGTTTTTGAATAAATCGTGAGTTAATGGGCGAGGTGGTCTAATCTCCTTTTCGAGAGCAATAGCAATAGATTGTGCTTCAAATGCACCAATAACTATTGGTAATTTTCTATCACCATCAACTTCATTTAATATTAAGGCATATGCTCCATTTTGGGTTTGGCTGTAAGAAATACCCTTTATATTTAACCGAACTAAACTCATAATTTCTAAAACACAAAGAACTGTTTAAATTTTGAATTTACCAACTACTGGGTTCAACTAAACAGTTCTTTTGTTTTTTTAAAGATAATAAAACTAGGCGTTTTGTGCTTTGAAGGCTTTTAATTTTTCTGTTAGTACAGGAACGACCTCAAAAGCATCACCAACAATACCGTAGTCAGCAGCCTTAAAGAAAGGTGCCTCTGGGTCTGTATTGATTACTACTTTTACTTTAGATGCACTAATACCTGCAAGATGTTGTATTGCGCCTGAAATTCCGATAGCAATATATAAATTTGTAGCAACAGGTTTCCCTGTTTGCCCAACGTGCTCACTATGGGAACGCCAACCTAAATCTGACACAGGTTTAGAGCATGCTGTTGCAGCACCGAGAACTTCTGCTAAATTTTCTACTAATCCCCAGTTTTCTGGGCCTTTTAATCCACGTCCACCAGATACAACAACTTCTGCATCGGCAATTGTTACTTTTCCAACGGCTTTGTCAATAGACTCAACAGATACCCCTGACTCTGCAACTGCAGGTGAAAAATCTTCAACTGATGCTGAACCTCCAGATTCTACTAATCCAAAAGAGTTATTAGATAACCCAACGATTTTAACATCTGTAGAAATTTCTGTATTGGCAAAGGCTTTATTTGTAAATGCTGTTCGCTTTACAGTAAAAGGTGATACACTTGAAGGTTTCTCTACAACGTTAGAGACATATCCTGCTTCTAAGCCTACTGCTAGTAAAGGTGCTAAATATTTACTATCTGCGCTAGAGCTGACAACAACTACTTTAGCGCCTTCTTCTTTAGCTGCTTGTTCAATAACCGAAGCGTATTGTTTCGCATTAAATGTATTAAGGCTATCATTACTTATATTTAAAACTTTAGCAGCACCATAATTTCCTAATGCATCTGTGTCATTTGCATTTATAGCAACTGCTGTGACGCTAGTTCCCATTTCATCTGCTATGGCTTTGGCATAAGACACACACTCTAATGCCGCTTTTTTAAATTTCCCGTTTTCTGATTCTGTATATACTAAAACTGACATATTTTCTTTTTTAAATTAAACTTGTTATAACAGACTATAATACTTTAGCCTCGTTATGAAGTAAGTTTATTAATTCATCTATATTATCTGCGTCTACTAATTTAACAGCGCCTTTTGGTGCTGGTTTTTCAAAGCTGTTAGCAGAAGTTTCTGCATTTGCACCAATTGGTTCAACAACATTTAAAGGTTTTTTACGAGCCATCATTATACCTCGCATGTTAGGAATGCGCAAATCGCTTTCTTCAACTAACCCTTTTTGGCCACCAATAACTAGGGGTAAAGAAGTGTTAACAGTTTCTTTTCCACCGTCGATTTCTCTGATTGCTTTTGCATTACTACCATCAACTTCTAAACCAATACAATTAGTAACAAAGTTTGCACCGGTTAAACCAGATAACATGCCTGGTACCATTCCGCCATTATAATCAATAGACTCTCTACCAGCGATAACTAAATCGTATCCACCTTCTGTAACTATTTTTGCTAACTCTTTAGCAACAGCAAAACCATCTTTAGCTTCAGTATTTACTCGGATTGCAGCATCTGCTCCTATAGCCAATGCTTTTCGTAAAGTTGGTTCCGTTTCTTGACCTCCAACATTAATTACATCTACAGATGCGCCTTGTTTTTCTTTAAACCACATTGCACGCGTTAAACCAAATTCATCATTAGGGTTAATTACATATTGCACACCATTAGTGTCAAATTTTGTATCACCTTCAGTAAAATTGATTTTTGAAGTCGTATCTGGTACATGACTAATACACACTAAAATCTTCATAGTATCTTCTTTTTGTATTTAAAAATTCTAATTTTTGCTACGATAACGTTATCGTAAATTTTTCGAAACACTTTGTTTTATAGGGTTTTGTATACTTAAAGCCCTTTTAAATTAAGTGGTGACGAAGATAAATACTTTTTTTCAAATATTTACTATGCATGCATAGTAAATTTTAAAGAAATTTCGTTTATAAAGTTTTCCTTTTATTCCTATTTTTGTCTTTCGATTAAAACGAATAGAATGAAAACAATCCAATTTAGAGAAGCGATATGTGAAGCCATGAGTGAAGAAATGCGCAGAGATGAAAGCATTTATTTAATGGGTGAAGAAGTTGCAGAATATAATGGTGCATATAAAGCATCTAAAGGTATGCTTGATGAGTTTGGAGCAAAGCGTGTTATTGACACACCAATCGCTGAGCTAGGATTTGCAGGTATAGCTATTGGCTCTACAATGACTGGTAATAGACCTATTGTAGAGTACATGACGTTTAACTTCTCTTTAGTAGGCATTGATCAAATTATAAATAATGCTGCGAAGATTAGACAAATGTCTGGTGGGCAATTTAAATGTCCAATTGTTTTTAGAGGTCCAACGGCATCTGCAGGACAGTTAGCAGCGACGCATTCCCAAGCTTTTGAAAGTTGGTTTGCCAATACACCTGGTCTTAAAGTAGTCGTGCCATCTAATCCTTACGATGCTAAAGGATTACTAAAGTCAGCTATTAGAGATGACGATCCTGTAATCTTTATGGAAAGTGAACAAATGTATGGCGATAAAGGTGAAGTGCCTGAAGGTGAATATACAATTCCATTAGGTGTTGCTGAAATAAAAAGAGAAGGAACTGATGTAACTATAGTATCTTTTGGTAAGATTATAAAAGAAGCTTACAAAGCTGCGGATGAACTTGCTAAAGATGGTATTTCTTGCGAGATTATAGATTTAAGAACAGTTCGTCCAATGGATAGAAAGACGATTATAGAATCTGTTAAGAAAACAAATCGTCTAGTGGTTTTAGAAGAAGCATGGCCATTTGGCAATGTGGCTACTGAAATCACATATTTAGTTCAGTCTGAGGCATTTGATTATCTCGATGCTCCGATTGTAAAAATAAATACGGCTGATACACCAGCACCTTATTCTCCAGTTTTATTAGCTGAATGGTTACCTGATTATACAGAGGTAATCAAAGCGGTTAAAAAAGTAATGTACAAATAAATAAATCGCAGTTTTCTGCGTTAAATAAGCTTCATCACTATTGTAATTCAAGTTTAGCACAATAGTTGATGAAGTTTTTGATTATGAAACAGAGACTACTCTTACTTCTTATTACGTTAAATTCTCTATTAGCCTTCGCTCAGACAAAAGTGAGCGGTTATGTTTTTGATGAGGGTAATCAGCCTATTGCTTTTGCTAATGTTATTTTTAAAGGATCTACTACAGGGACTATAACTAACGAAGATGGTAAGTTTTATCTAGAGTCTGACGAAAACTGGGACGTATTAGAGATTTCTTTTTTAGGCTACGAGATTAAAACTTATGAGTTACCAAAACGTGTTAATTACGATTTAAAGTTTGTACTCAAAGAAGAAGCTGCAGCATTAGATGCTGTTGTTATAGTTACAGGAAAGCAATCTAAAAAAGCTTCAGAAAATCCTGCGATTCGTATTCTCAAAAAAATATGGGAGCGTAAACGTCAAAATGGTTTAAAACAATTTAAGCAATACGAATACGACCAGTATGAGAAAGTTGAATTTGACTTAAATACGATAGATAGCGCACTTATAAAAAGTAAGTTATTTCGAGGTATGGAATTTGTTTTTGAAGAAGTAGACACGTCTCGGGTAACAGGAAAAACGTATTTGCCTATTTTCTTAAATGAATCTGTAAAGAAAGTTTCTGGTGATAACGAGCTAGGAAAAAAGCGTGAAGATTTAAAAGGAAATAAGAACTCAGGGTTTAGTAATAATCAGATTATTATAGATTTTATTGACGATTTATATTCAGACTATAATATCTATGATAATTACTTGAAATTTTTTGATAAAAGTTTTGTTAGCCCATTGAGTCGAACAGGTGTCCAAACCTATAATTATGTGCTTTCTGACAGTGCTTATATCGACAATAAATGGTGTTATAATATTATCTACTATCCACGTCGAAAAAACGAATTGACGTTTAAAGGGGATTTTTGGGTAAATGATTCTACTTATGCTATAAAGGAAATTAATCTTCAAGCCTCAAAAAGCGCGAATATTAATTGGGTTAAAGAAATCTACATAGAGCAGGAATTCGATGTTTTAAATGATTCTTTATTTCTAATTAAACGTGATTATTTTTTATCTGATTTTGCTTTAAATAAAAAAGAAAAGTCTCGAGGTGTTTACGGAAAACGTACAACACTTTATGATAATTATAAATTTGATATTCCTAAAGATCCAAAGTTTTATGATAAAGAAGTTTATAACTATGATGCCGATGTATACAATAGAGAAGATGATTTTTGGCAGAAAAATAGGCTAGAGGCTTTAAATAAAGATGAAAAAGGTGTCTATACAATGTTAGATACACTTAAAACTGTCAAAAAATTTAAGCGCCTTTATAATTTAGGTAGTATCCTAGCTTCGGGCTATATAGAATTTCCGAGCATTAATATGGATTATGGGCCTATTTTTTCGACCTTTGGATTTAATGATGTCGAAGGATTGCGTTTAAGAGGTGGTGGTCGTACATATTTTGGACCAAATGACTTATGGCGTTTAGAAGGTTTTTTAGCTTATGGCTTTAGAGATGATAAGTTTAAATACGGTATTTCGGGAAAATGGTTACTAGACAAGAAGAGTAGGCTTACTATTTTTGGAGGAAACCGCCGTGACGTAGAACAAATAGGTGCAAGTTTAACGAGTTCTACAGATGTTTTAGGTCGAAGTTTAGCATCATCAGCAGTTATCGCTGGTGGAGCAAATGATAGGTTAACCAATATAAATTTAACCAACCTCGGGTTTTCTATAGAGCCATTTAGAAATTTAGTATTTCGATTAGACGGAAGTTATCGTGAGTTGCGTTCTGCTTCGCCTACATTTAGTTTAGACTATAATGATGTAGATTCCCCAACAGGAATTTCGACTGAGGTTGACCAATTTGAAACACGATTATCATTGGCCTATTATCCAAAACGACAAATGACTGGTTTTGGCGTAGAACGTTCAGAAAAGAATGATAATTTTGCACGTTTGTTCGCTCAATTGAGCCGTGGTGATGAAGGATTTTTAAATAGCGATTTTGATTATACTAAGTTGCAATTTTCATATGTGCAACCATGGCAAGTTGGAGGTTTTGGACGATTAACAACATCCCTTGAAGCAGGTAAAACCTTTGGTGAAGTACCATTAGCGTTGCTTAGTGTTGTGCCGGGAAATCAAACGTTCTTTTCTATTTACAATACTTTCTCGCAATTAGATTTTTATGAGTTCGTAACAGATACATATACATCTTTACATGTTGAACATAATTTTAACGGAAGAATATTCTCTCGTATACCATTCTTAAAAAAATATAATCTTAGGGCAGTACTAGGTTTAAGAGGTGTTTGGGGTGAATTGTCTGAAGAAAATAGATTATTAAGCACAACAGGAAACCCAGCAGAAATAGTGCTAAGAGCTCCAGATTCTCGTGTGTATTATGAGTATAGTTTTGGGGTTGCCAACATCTTTAAAATCCTTAGGATTGACTTCAATTTTAGAGGTAATTATCTCGATTTACCAGATGCAAGACGTTTTGGAGTTACAGGAAGTTTTGGATTCTTTTTCTAATTAGTTAGAATCTTTATAAAACTTAGTCACATTAAAAACATAACTAGCGGTGAGCTGGTCATCTATTTTAACATGAATGTCGTACTGGTCATATGATTTTAAGGTATACTTAAACGTGAGTCTTTGATTTTTAATGTTAATTGAATCTGGTATAAAAGTTTTAGTTTTTGTACCGTCATCAATAAGTAGCGTAATTTTATTGGGATTGCTATTTGGTCTTAGTTGGTATTCAAAATTTACAGTATAATTAAGCGGAACAGAATTGTAAAGTTTTTGGGGTATTGAATGATTAGCCAACAGTTTATAAGCTTCATTATATACAATAGGTGCGTCTAAGAACTCTGTAAATGTAGGTTTAATACCGTCATATAAAAACCACTGCTCTTCTAAAGGAAAATGATTAATAGAAAACAGTTCTGGTGAGGCTAAAAATAAACCATCATTGTAACTAAACATAAATCGTCCGTTTTCTGTATTCTGTACGCCACTTGCCCAAGTAGGATCACAGAGATACCATTTGTCGTTAAGTTTTACGGCATTCCAGCTGTGGTTTGGATATCGTAAATCTTGAGGATTTCCTGAACTTGTTTTTCCAAAACCATTTATAATTTCACACTCAATATCTATTAGTTGGCTTAAGGTTTTAACCATATACGCGTATCCAGTGCAAATAGTGCGTTTGCGTTTGAGTAAGGTTTTAAAAATTCGTTTTTTAAACTTGTCATTCCATGCCTCGAGTTTTAAACTGTCTTCCTGAAAACGCTGACGTTTGCGTTTATTTTTTGCATAAAGCCCATAATCGTTTTTCACATTAGTACACACCCACATATAAATAGCTCTAAAACGTTCTACATCGGTGTTGAGTTCATGCGTAAGGTCATAAACCAAATCTTGCAAATTATCTAAGGATGCACCTTTATTTGCTAAGGCACGTTTATCTGCTTTAGAAAAATCAATAGTATCAAAATCCCAAACTTGCGATTGGATTTGTAATACATAAACGACGCTAATAAGACTTAAGAGACAACGAAGATTCATTTAAAACGCACTAATTAGATTTAGAACGTTTACTTTTAAAAGGTCTATTTGTATTTACAGCACTTAAAACATCGATTGGTGCTTCATTTAAGAAAATATCTAAATACGAAGAGCTAGGCTTTATAATGATTTCTTGTTTTTCATAACCCAAGTAACTAAATATTAAAACATCGCCTAACTTTAATTTGGAAGGGAATGAAAATGTTCCGTCTGATTTAGATACTGTTCCCGTTTTAGAATTTTTAAGATAGATACTAACACCGTCCAAAGGACCAATATCACTTTTAATAGCACCTTTTACAGTTACAGATTTGTTCTGTGCTAGTAATGGGCTATATAAAAAAGTGGCTACAAATAAAAAGCCCATAATTAATAACACTTTATTGAAAGTGTTGTTTTGTGAAGTCGCAATTGTTTTCATAATTAATATATTTTGTTTCACTCAAAACTATGAACTATTACATCCAGTTTCAAACAATGATGAGTTATCGCAGATTATGGTTTAGTAAATATAGTATTTTATTGAGTTAACACTTAGTCTAATAGCAATGAAATATTTATAAAATTTTATTTTTTTAATGCTTTTCCTTTGTAAATTAGTACTATTAAATTATTTCTTTTTTTAGATATGAAAGACAATTTAAAACGTGTTATAGTAGACTTTAAGAAATTAACACCAGAAATCTTAGCATTGCTTGTGGAAAAATACCCTGATGGTTACGATGATATTAATATCATTGAATTTAAAAACGCAAAAAATGAAATTGTAGAAGCTGTTGAGGTTGTTACCGAAGACACAAAATATTTGGTGAAGGTAAGTACCAAACTAGCTTTAACGATGGAAAATTATGATGAGGATGATTATGAAGATTTTGATGACGATGATCCAGAAGCAGTAAAACCTCCAGGAGATTTTGAAGACTAAAATTTAATTGGTTTTTTTAAGAGTACTTCCCATATAAAGACACTAAATACAATTAAATATTCGAGTGCTATAATCCATAAATTTTCAGATTTATCAGCAGTGCCAATAGCTAAATACGAAAGGTAACTCAGAATAATTACAAAACTCCAAACTAAAGGAAATCTATATCTGGTAAATACACATAGCGCAACAAGAGTTGCTATATACCAAGGATGAACAGTTGTACTTAAGAAAAGGTAGCATGTAAAAGCAATGACTATAGAGCCAGTTAATTTTAGTATGTCTGTATTCTTCTTAAAAAATGAATGCCATAAAATAATCAACACAGCAATTATGGGAAATACTTTCCCGATAATTTTTATTTCATTATAGCCAGTAATAACATATCCTATCTCTCTAGCGATATAATATAAACTACCGTTAAACTCAAAATTATTAAACCAAAGGCCTACTGTTTTAGAGTAATTATTAACGAATTCCATTGAGAAGAATGGTAGAAAAAGAACAGCAATACTAATTATAACTAAACTGTAAAAAGAAATTAATTTTTTAAAATCTGGTAATTTTGATGCCTTACTTCTTTTAAACCACCAAAAGAAAATGGGTAAAAACATTAAAGGAATAAGTTTTACAGAGATTGAGCATGCTAAGGTTACTGCCGCCCATTTCCACTTACCTAAGTGCAATAGATAAAGACTCCAAACCAAAAAGAAAATCATTACGCCTTCAAAATGAAGATTACCTGTTAATTCTATAATAATAAATGGGTTGAGTATGTAAAACCAAATCCGACTTGATGGAAGTCGTAATTGTTCCAATAGCTTCTTCCCAAAATATAAGGTGCCAATATCCGCAGCTATTATTATCAGTCGCATTATTACTACGGCACCAGTAATACTCTTACTAGAAAATAGTGCAGCCAAATAAAAACATAACTGATTGATTGGAGGATAATTGGTAAAGTGAGAAGCACTTAATGCCCCCATACCATTATATAATTCTTTTGCCTGGACTACAGGAAAATTGCCGTTTTGTATAAAAGAATCGGGTGTATACAAATAGGGATTGAATCCCTCATAAAGCATTCGGCCATCCCAAATGAATCTGTAAAAATCTTGTGACAGGTTTGGTATAGCGGGTAAAAAAATAAGTCTCACTAAGATTGATGCTAATACCAAAAACCCAAAATTGAACCCTGCAGATTTCTTAAGGATATAAGCTATAATAAATAGTGATGAGTAAAGGAGTACGAGTTTAACTGCTTCTGTACGAACTAAATCATAAGCAAACGACGTATATAATATCAGACTCAACAGAACACATATTAAAGGGGTGTTTTTATATTTTAATAAAGTTGAATTTAATAGCATGAGCTAAATAGAGTTATAAATTTAGCTTTAAAACAATTATGCTTTTGAGCCTAAGGATTTAAAGAAGACATAGCCAAAACCAATAAAAAGCATAAGGTGAAAAGGAAACAATCCAAAATCACCACCTTGATCTCCAACAACAAATGCACTATACATGCCAAATCCGAAGTAGAGCATAAGACTTCCTTCGATAATAACGTGTGGGGATATTTTTTTGCGTAAATATTTATTGTCTTTCCAAGAGTCTTTTATTGTACTAATATTAAATTTTGGGGTACGCACAAACTCACTTCGTTTTCCAATATGTCCTTCTAAAACAGCTATAGAGTTGTGTAATGAAAAACCCATTGCAATAGAAAAGAATGTAAAAAACATCCCAATGTAGCTGAAGAATTTTTTAAATCCACTACCATAAATGTTTTTATACATAAACCAATAACATACAAAGAATATAATTGTGCTGGTTACGAAGAAGCTCATTACATAAAAGTAGTTGCGTAAA
>CAZBMY010000044.1:0-12086 GCA_964492855.1 uncultured Flavobacteriaceae bacterium | reverse complement strand
CGATTCTCCATGTTTGCAGAGTCAATTCCTTTGCAAAACAAGGCTGGAAGTATTCCGAATACAACACAAAGCGCTCCAACTATAAGAGCCATAGTACGCACACCTTCTGTCTGCGTATTAAAGGTATTAGAATCTGGTATGATTACATATAACCAAGGCACAATCATCCATGCAATTTGTCCCATTGTATTTGAAAACGCCATTAAACGTGTTCTCTCATTATAGTCTGATGTCATTTCATAACCAAGTCCTACTAAAGGTGTCGCAAACATGGTATTACCAATTAAGAACAGTAATTGAATAACCATCACATGCCAAATGATATAAGATTGTGACGCATTATCATCGATTTGCCACATAAAGAAGAACAAGATTCCACTTATAATAGCTCCGACAAAAATATATGGTCTACGTCTACCCCATCTTGATTTTGTGTTATCTGATATGAATCCCATAATTGGGTCAGTTATTGAATCAAAGATTCTAGGTAATCCTCCTAAAAGACCAGCCCATAAGGGATCTACACCCCAAGCTGTCAATAAGAAAAACTGAATAAATACACCTAGTGTTCCTGGTAAGATATTCAATATAAAATGTCCAGCACCGAAAGCTGATTTTTGACCAATAGGGACTTTAGTAGTACTCATAGTTAGTTAATTTATTTAGTTAGTTGGAATTATTATTGTTTGTAATGCTTGTGCATTTATATGTATATCAATGGATTTTTTATATAAAGTCAAATTGAAATTCTGTTCTGTTTCTCCTTCATTAAAAACAACAATTGCAATAGTACCATCAAGATTTTTAGTTGCTGCTATTTGAAGTTCTTTGTTTAAATTTTCAACATCTATAACTTTAGCGCCTGGCCTTATGTATTTACTAAAATGAGCCATGGTGTAATAAAGTGGTGTAAAGTAAACCTCATCTTTATCAGGGTCTACAATAACAGGAGCAATACACCAGTTCTTAAACCAGTTAGGACCTCCTTTAGTATCAAGTACCATATTCCAATCTACCCAACCGTCTACCCAATTATTCAAACAACCAATAATATCTCTGGCATAGCGATTTACAGGTGCGTATTTTGGATGTAAATGTTTGTCTTTTTCAGGAGCCCAGTCCCAACCCCAATCTGTTGCTTCTTTTTTCCAATACCAAGCATCATCTTGCCATACAGGTACTTCTGCGTCTACACAAGCTTCAGATTGTATGAGCAATTTATTTGGTGCTTTGTTATGAGCGTATTGTAATTCTTCAGGGAATACATCAAATGTACTAGCATACCAATGTATAGCTGTGCCATCAAAATATTTAGATGTTTCTTCATTTTTAAATTGAGAATCTACCCATTCTTTTAAATGTTCTCTGTTTTGGTCATAACCTAAAATTTTAAGATGCCCTTTTCCTTCTGCTTCTAACTTTGGCCCCAAATGATTTTGAACAAAGTTTGTCATTTCATCAGGAGAATAATGCATACTCTCCCAATTATTTCCATTTCCTAATGGCTCATTTTCTACAGTAAAGCCCCAAATATCGATACCTTCCGCTTTGTAAGCATCTGCATATTTAGAGAAAAATAAGGCCCATGTATCGTAATATTCAGGTTTAAGTTTTCCGCCAACCCATTCGTCGTTATCTTTCATCCAAGGTGCAGCTGTCCATGGTGATCCAAAAATTTTAAACCCATCTGTTGATGCTGCCATTGCATCTTTTATAAAAGGAATTAAATCATCTTTGTCTTCTTGAATTGTAAAGTGTTCTAAATCTTTATCGTTTTCAATTGGAGCATATGAATATTGACTTAAAGAAAAATCGCAAGAGTTCATGTGTGTTCTTGTTAACGAATAATGCGCACCATCTTTACTGAAGTAAGCATCAATAATTTTTTGACGATTTTCTTTACTTAATTTGTTTAATAGATAGGCTGATGCTTCGGTGAATGCGCCTCCAAAACCTGTGATAGTCTGATACTCTTTTTCAGGATTAATAACAATTGTAGATGAATTTTCAGAGGCTTTAAAATCTGTTATTGGCGTTAATTTATTACCATTAACAGATGTTTCAAACACTTCCACTTTTAGTTGTTCTTGTTGTTCAGTACAACTCATAGTTATAAGACTTAAAAAACCAATCAAAATATAATTTACTACTCTCATACTGTTACAATTTTAGTCATGAGTTGCGACTTCTGTTTTAGTTGGTGGTGCTAAGACATCTTTTAGTAATGCATTTTTATCTCCATTGTAGGTTTTAGTGATTGGGTTTCCGTTTCTAGTAAGGCCTTTAAAAACGCCTTTATCTACCATATCCCATATGGCATATTTTGCTTTTCCTTCTACTGTAAATAATCCAAAGTGCTTTTCTGAATCGCCTGGGTCATTACCGCCTTTCCAAGGTTCATCAAAACCTTCAAAATAAAAACAGGCTATATTGTTTTTGTTTGTCCAATCTCTAATTAGTTTATGAAATTTTGCCTCCTTTAACTCGTCTGTAGCTTTTGAACCTGTTTCGCCATAAAAATTATTGCAATATGTCGCCCAACCTGTTTCACCAATATGAATTGGTTTATCAGCACCAATGCTCTTCATGTATTTTGATACAGCTTCATATTGTGATTTGGCGTAGTCTAATGAGCGATTCATTGCTGCATCAATTTTTTCCATGTCTGATAATTGTGCTTCACTTTCAGGCACAAACCAGAAGTCTGCATTGTAATGTGTGTCGTGCATAGGATAAGTGTGCATTGATATAAAATCTACTGCATTAATTAACTTATCTAAATCTTCGACATGGTATTCTTCTCCTCCGCCTCCCCAAGACGCAAAATTATCTGAACTTGTAACCCATAAATCTTTAGCTAGCTTTCCTGAAGATTTTAATTCTTGTAAATGATTAACCCATTTTAGAATAATCCATGGTTTTACATAATATTGAGCTTGCCAAGTCACCATTGCTTCATTACCAACAGCTATTATTTTAACAATATCTGGGTATTGATTTGCAAGTGCTACTGCTTTATCTATTTCTACTGCGTTAGATGGATTATCTTGATTGTGATCTGGTTGTTTGTCTGTAAATGCATCTTTACAATTAATCCAAGCACCAAGCATCACATACATTTCAAAAGTAGGATCTTCTTTTTTTATTTCGGAGATGGCTTTTAAAACATTTGAAGCATGTGGCAGATGCACTTTATAGGTACGAAGCAAACGAACTCCCATTGCATGCATAAGTTTCATGTCTTCTTTAAGTTCTGCTATCGTTGGTTCTATATCATGGTTAGCATTTCTGTAGCCACCATAAGACATTGCTAAATAGTCGGGATTACCTAAAATGTCTTTTGCCGACAATTGTTTAGTGGTTTCCGTTTTCTCTTTCAATTTTGATTCTTCCTTACATGACCAGACAAACAGTGAAACAAGCACAGTTAACAAAAAATATCTACTCAATTTCATAATCTAATCGGTTATTAATATGATTCTTTCTAACAATAGTGAAACACCCTATTGCTATAGTTTTTAAATTATTATTAATGTGCTATCATAGTTGCCT
Source organism: uncultured Flavobacteriaceae bacterium (assembly GCA_964492855.1). Taxonomy (GTDB): domain Bacteria; phylum Bacteroidota; class Bacteroidia; order Flavobacteriales; family Flavobacteriaceae; genus Winogradskyella. The sequence continues at coordinate 8,534 of CAZBMY010000044.1, read as the reverse complement.
CTTTTACTGGAGGCACAAGGACATCTTTCATTAATACAGTTCTATCACCATTATAGGTTTGCGTGATTGGATTTCCATCTCTTGTTAATCCATCAAAAACGCCTTCATCTACTAAGTTCCAAATTGGATATTTTGCTTTCCCTTCGACAGTAAATAATCCAAAATGATTTTCTGAACCTTTAGAATTTCTAGCATCTTTCCATTGTTCATTAAATGCCTCAAAATAAAAACAAGATATATTGGCTCTATTTGTCCATGCTCTCATTTGCTGATAAAACAAACCTTGCTTATACTCATCAGTTGCTCTAGAACCGTTATCGCCATAATGACCATTTGAAACAGAAGCCCATCCCGTTTCGCCAATATGTATGGGTTTATCTACACCTAAACGCTTTATATAATTAACGACACTGTTGTATTGCTGTTGCGAAAACTTAATAGCTCTCTCCATAGTCATTTCAATCTTTGTAGTATTTGGCATTCCGCTATGTGCTGCTGGGATATGCCAAAATTCAGGATTATAATGCGTATTATGATATGGATACGTATGAATTGATAGATAATCTACTGCCTTTACTAAGTCTTCTAAATCCTTAACATGGTATTTACTATCACCACCCCATGACGCAAAATCATCTGAACTCGTAATCCATAAGTCTTTTGACAATTTACCTTTAGCCTTTAAATCTTGTAAATGATTGACCCATTTGAGAATAACGTTAGGTTGAACATAATAACTTTCTGCCCATTGCACCATTGCTTCATTACCTACTGCTATAATTTTTACAATATCAGGGTATTTGTTTGCAAGAGCTACTGCTCTTTTGATTTCTCCTTCGTTGTTAGGGCTCTCTACATCATGGTTTGGGGCTTTATCTGTCCATGCATTAAGACAATCTATCCAAGCACCAAGCATTACGTACATTTCAAAATTTTCATCTTCTTTCTTAAGCTGCGTTATTGCTTTAAGAATGTTTGAAGCATGAGGTAATTTTGGCTGTACATTATAAGTGCGTATAATTCTTATGCCCATTGCAGACATAATTTTTAAATCTTCTTTTAACTGAGAAATAGTAGGTTGGCTTTCTCTAGACTTATCTCTATAACCGCCGTAAGAAATTGCCTGATAATAGGCATTTCCTAATATATGTTTTGCTGTCACCTTTTTTTGTGTCTGCATTACTTTTCTTTTCTATTAAGTCTAAAACACATCATAAGCACACTTGATATTATACTGAATGATATATTAAGACCGTACTTCATTTTATTTTAGTATTGATGGGTTTATATTAACCCATAGGTGTTTCACCTCAGCACTTCTAGTAAATATTTTTTCACTTATATCTGCGTTCAAACTCAACCCATCATATTTTTCGCTATTCCCATCAGTATAGGTTACTTCTATAGAGTCAGAGTCTGCAATTTTATATATGACAGGGACTTGACAATATGTAAACGCTAAACTATTTTTGACAATATTGACTGATTGAGATTCGCCATCTACAGTAATATACTTGAAGCTTTTATCTTTTTCTAAAAACTCATCTTTTCTCAGCATGCATGGGTTAAATGTAAGTTGACCATCTATAACAAAAACGCCTAGCTCGCCGATTCTACTTAAAATGTCTTCTTTTACCTGCCCAGTCATACCTGGCTGTTGTGCACCCTTACCTGCTGGCGTATGCGAATATGGGTCTGTTGGAAACGCACCATACAATTCTGGTGATTTATGTGCTCCAATACCTTCATTAATTTCGTAATAATGCTCTAATAATCGCCCAACTATTTCTGGGCTTTCATTATCCTTTACTGCCTTTAAACAACATTCTTGAACAGCCAATAACAATTTAGAAACCATATGCCAATAAATAGAACCTAAACCTTCATATCCATAGAATGTACCTGATCGTCCTGTAAAAGCTTTGTGATTAAATACACTCTCATAAGTTTGAAGAACTTGTTCTCTTTCGCTTTCTATTAAAATTTTATATTTGACATCTAGACCATCTAAAACCTCTGATAAGCTATTAGCGTTATTTAAGTTTCCACTAAAATGATAATCACCATTGATGTCTTTTGTTACAACTTGTTTGTTCTCATTATTTATTAGAGTTTTTAGTAACTCTGATTGTTCTACCTCAACTTTTGGAATGGTATTCTTTTCCATAAAGCGTGGCAAATTTTTATTAGGATATAGTAAATAGCTGTACTGATCTGGGCGGAAGATTTTACTATTCTTCATGCTATCTAGAGCTGCCAAAGCTTCTTCAGAACTTAAATATCCCGAACTTAATGCAGCTACTTGGCCTTCTAACATTTCGTCTAAATACGATATCTTAACCTTATTATCATCTGTTATGGTAATTAAGTTATAAGCATGATGCATACCATCTTCTCGAACATTTGCAACAATACTATGCTCTAAAAATTGAATTGTAACAGCTATAAACTGATGAAGTTCTTCTTTTTTAATTTCTACTTTATCTCCACTAAATGCTTTGTCATAAATAGTTGTCCTAAATAAACTTGCTGCTTCACCTAAAGCATCTAAAATAACTCTACGGTCTTTATCCGAAATTTTATTTGCAAGCAAGTATTGATGATTCTCTAGGGTTGAATTGACTTTATCAAAAAACGTTTTTAGTTCTTCTGAAATTTCAACAGTGTTTTGAGGTGAATCCTCAACAATAGACTTGAAGAAACTAAGAAAACGTCTAAGATAATTTAACGTTACCATTGATACACCGTTACCAACTAATGCGTTATTTGCATCATTCCATTCAGGTCGTTGTGTGTTTAACCAAATACCTGCTTCTGGAACAAAATTTGATACTTTAGCTAATACGGTTGCTAATATTTTCTCGATAAAATTAACCTTATATATAAAGTAGTTCCTATCTCTTAAAAGTGCGCCATCAGCACCAAGTTGTTCTCTTTTAATCTCAATTTGTTCTTCGGATTTCTCATCAAAATCTATGGTATCCTTAGGATCTTTACAAATATCCTTGTAAGACTTTATTCTGTATGGCACATTAGCATATACAAATAAATCCTTATCAAAGAAACTGGCTAGTTTACCTGGTTTATGATATTCTATAAACTCTAAAAACTTAAGTAAATATATAATTTGATGATCACCCCAATAGCCGATATAAGACCAAGGATCATCTGGCTCAATGGTTTCCCAATCAAAGCCATCTTTTGTTACACGATACGGGTTATAACCATCAAAAGTTGTGGCATTTAAGAATTTATGAATCATACTCTCCACAAACTCAGGATAAGCATGAGCTAATGCTTCCCAATTTTGAAAAATATCTCGCCAATTCCCTTCATAATCCAAAACTTTTGAACCGTCTATTTCATTTCGGGTGTTAATTGAAAACTTATTCCATGGTCGACTAGGGTCGCCATGTCTACGACTAAACTTTAGAGGCATATACTCTAAACATAACCGTCTAAAATTTTTATCATCACTAGCGTAGGCTAAATCTCTTAAATGAAATAAAGAAAAATTTTCAGGTAAATCATTTAATATTTTACCGGCCTTAGCATAAACTTTTTTGTTTGCTTTAGAGATGTAATTTTTAAAATCCCAACTTTCGATATTATAATTATTATCAAAAATACCACCTCGCATAATGTTAAACAACGTATTTGCAAAGTGCCTTGTATCTCTTTGATTATCGTTTGTAAGCTGTAAAGCGTCAGAAGATGCGTTGAGTTTTATTAATTTTTCTGTACCAGCACTAATATCTTTCTCAATAGCTACATCAATCTGCGTATCTGACTTTATTTGATGCATTAATTTAATAACATCTGCATGATCTTGATTCACATTGGCTACAATAGCCCAATCTTTATCTGAATGACCGTTAAGTGTAAACTGAGTATTAACAAAGTAGGCCCCTTTTTCTGCTTTAACATCTTCCTCCTCATTAACTTCTGCATTATTTCTAAAACGGTCTAATTGAAGTGATGATACTAAATATTTAGCATTCTCGAGACCATGTGACCAAACCGTATTGGCTTTTAATGCTTCACTTGGCTCTGCTTTATCTACAATAATAGCACTTAAGGCATAAATACCTAATCCGTAATCTTTTTCTAACTGGTTACGTTTGTATGCATCTACTAAATTACTAACACGCGTTTGCGTGTCTGATGGCACACCATATGGTAATACATTTTGTATTCCATCTAAAGCGTTAACTGTAACGGCAACATCTGCATTATTTTTTAATGTTGTTTTTTTAATGAAACCATAAATATCACTAGAGTTCCACTCATACCTGTATGTAAGGCTTAAGTCATGATTAACTTCCTCAAAAACAACTTTATTACCATACGTGTTTTTGTACAGGTTTCTAGTTGTTTTATACAACCCTTGTTGTCGTATAGAAAATGGTTCCCACAAATGTTTACCATCTACCCAAAAAATAGATTTACTTCCTGTAATATCTGATGATTCTGTAATCTTATCATCTGTATAATATGGAAATAGTGAGTATTCACTATTTTTTCGCCCAGCTGAAACACCACCATTGCTAGATAAGAACATCCAGTGATTTGAGTCACTTACAATACTCATAAAAAAGGGACGCATGTCCTCTATATTGGATATTTTGAAAAATGATTCATTATTGAGTTTTATCTTCTCAAGTGATTTATTTAAATCCTTTTCTAATAAATCTGTACCAATAGATGTACTTGCCTTTATCATTATGTGCTTCTAATGTTTTAAATCTTAAAAAGAAATCAAGCCTTTTCAACTCGGTATTTTTATTGTCATTCACAAAGAGCTTTCACTTATGAAAGCTCTTTTGTATACTAACTGCAATTAATTAAATTGTTTGAAATTAATTATTGCATTAACTCAATATCGTCAATGTAATATGTGCCTCCATTTGTAATTGGGCTATCAGACATATCATTATCTGGTTTAATAACAAGTCTAAAATAAGATGTAGGTGCTGGTATTGCAGTAAATGTAAATGTAACTTCTGTCCATACGTTAGCATTAGCTACTGTTACAAATGCACCAGGAGGGTTCCCAACTCCAGGGTCATCCTGCGCTACTTCAAATCTAAAAGTTGCATTAGCTTTAGTAGAGTAAATCTTCATTTTAAACTGGTGACTAGGATTAGATAAGTCAAAGTTACTTGCAAAATTATTTTGAACACCTGCAAAGAACTCAGAGCCTGTAGGTTTATCTATTCTAAGCACATTAGCAGAGGTATTAATTCCTGATGGATTTGGATTAGCATCTAAACCAGAAGTTAAGCCGCCACCAAAATTTTGGCTCTGTAAAAATGTTTCACATCCTTCAAAATTTACTGGCAATGCTGCCGCTGCAACTTCGCCTGTAGTACAGTTACCTCCAGTACCTGAACCACCGCCTCCGCCGCCACCACCTGGTGTACCGAAGACCATTAAATCATCAAAGAAATATGTATTTGAATTCTGTTGGTTAAAGCCAAAGAATAGGACTATTTTATTAAATTGAGGTGTTGCTGTAGCATCAAAATCAAATGTAAGCTCTGTCCATTCATTTGCGTTAGTCACCGTCTGCAGAATTTCCACAAAATTACCACCATTACCAATCTCTTCTAGTTTAAGTAAAACAGGCGTATTAGCCTCAGGAGACCAAACTTTCATTTTCATTCCTTCTACACTGTTAAAATCTAATTTATCTGTTAGATCTAACTGTACATTATCAAAACCTGAAGCTCCTCCTCTATTAACTTGCGCTACTCTACAAGATGTATTCACTGCATTGCTAAAGTCTGGGTTATCTATGACATTAAATCCTGCATTGTCTTCAATAAATGTAGGCGTATCTGTTAGGAATGTCACATTTAAATCTGCAGCTGCTGAAGATTCAGAAGTTTCAGCAGTACAACCGCCTCCGCCGCCTCCGCTGCCAGTTCCGAATACCATTAAATCATCAAAGAAATATGTATTTGAATTCTGTTGGTTAAAGCCGAAGAAAATAACCATTTTGTCAAACTGTGGTGTTGCAGTAGCGTCAAAATCAAACGTCAGTTCAGTCCACTCATTCGCATTTGTTACCGTCTGAGGAATTTCTACAAAATTACCACCATTACCTATTTCTTCTAATTTAAGTAGAACAGGTGTATTAGCCTCTGGAGACCATACTTTTAACTTTATGCCATCTACACTACTAAAATCTAATTTATCAGCTAAATCTAATTGTAAATTATCAAAACCAGATGCCCCAGCTCTTGCAACTTGACCTACTCTACAAGAGTTATTTACTGAATTCTCAGAATCTGGATTATCTATAACAGAAAAGCCTACATTGTCTTCTATAAATGTTGGAGAGTCTGTTTGGAATGTAATATTTAAATCTGCAGCAGCACCAGATTCTTCTGTCTCTGGCGTACAAGGTGGTGTAACATTAGCTTGGCTAATATTATCAAAGAAGAATGTACCAGCTGTTGTACCAGGGCCATCAACAAAAATTGTAAGTCTCGGGAAAGTTGATGTACTTGTGTAAACAAATGTTAACTCTTCCCAACCACTACCTGTATGAGAAACTATAGCTTCTGTAAAGTCATTAGCGTCATCAGGGTTCTCTAATTTTAGTAATATATCTACTGCACTTTCTGACCAGAAGTCTATTACTATAGCATTATTACTTGATAAATCTATGTCTAAATCAAACGCAACACCTTCAAAGGTTGCTCCGCTATTTGTTAATTCTCCGACATTAGAAACTTCAGTGTTAGAACCTGAAGGATCTGGATTTTCAACGATTTGAAACGTTGTTCCTCCAAAGACTGAAGCATTATAATTAACATTTGCATTGTCAAAAGAAATAGGGAAACCGATTGCTTCTGGTATACTAATTACAATAGTATCTTCAAAAGTATCTGAAGCTCCTGCTACGTTACTTGCCTCTAATACTACTGTATATGTACCAGATGGATACACTTTTATTGGGTTTACTTCTGTAGATGTTGTACCGTCTCCAAAATCCCATGAATAAGTATCTGTATTTGTAGATGTATTTAAAAATGATACAACTCCTGTATCTTGATTAATTGTCTGTGTAAATTGAGCTTCAACCTGTGGTAGGACAGCATCATCCTCATCACAACCTAAATATGCTAAAGCCATAAATAAGACTGAAAGCAATTTTATTCCTCTAGTTATTTTTTTCATAATATAATTGTATTGCGTGTTTTTTATTGTTGATAAACTCTGACGTAATCTACGATCATAGTTTGTGGAAATTCTGTTTCTGAGTTTGGAGGCCCTGGCAAATTACCACCAACTGCTAAATTTAAAATGATATAGAATGGCCTATCGTTAAATACCCATTCGCCTTCGCCATTAGTTTCTTCTTCTACATCTTGAGGCGTAATTTGATTATAAAGAACATCATCGATGTAGTAATTGATGTAATTTGGACCCCATTCTATTCCATAAACATGAAACTCCGTGTCGACTCTACTATTTTCTAAAGTAAAGTTTTTTGAAATTGATTCTGCACCAGAATATCCTGGACCATGGATAGTTCCAAATATTTGCGTTGGTTCATCACCCACATTTTCCATGATATCTATTTCGCCTAATTGCGGCCAAACTGTACCATCACTATCATCTCCTAACAACCAAAATGCTGGCCACATACCTTGACCAAACGGTAAACGAATACGCGCTTCAAAACGTCCATAAAGTTGTTGAAACTTATTTTGAGTCTGTAGTCTCGCAGATGTAAACTGAGAACCGTTGAACGACTCTTGCTTTGCTGTTATTAATAGAAATCCGTTTTCTACTGTTGCATTATCTGTTCTGTCTGTGTAATACTGTAATTCGTTATTTCCCCAACCAGGAATACCTTCTGCGGCACCATCTCCAATATCAAAATTCCATATAGTGCGATCTATAACACCATCTGTATTAAACTCTTGTTCAAGAACCAAATTATCGAAAGTAGCTACGGTTTGTGTCTCATCTGTATTACAGCTCATTACAATGAGTCCTGTAATTAGTATGTATACTGCAATTTTATTTTTTAAAATCATATTCATTTTTCCTTTCAAAATTTATTACTCTCTATAAAAATATATGTTATCAACAGCAAAAGAACTTCCATTAGATACGAGGACTACTCTTGCTATGTTATTTAGGTTAGGTGAGCCAGAGAATCCGCCACCTGTACCTTGTGTAAAGGCACTGACAGGTATATCAATTCCCATCCATTCGCCTTCAACAAGTTGTGAAGCTGGTACAGAGAATCCACCTCCTGTATCATCGCCTCCACCATCTGCATCATTAGCTCCAAAATCAATTAGCTCTACAACAAGAGCAGCATTGCTTGAACTAGTAACTTGAACATCTATGTGTAAAAACTCCATTGTGGATACATCTTCAGTACCATCCCAACCTAGACCAACAAATGTTAGATTATTATAGTTAGCTATATTATCTCCACCTAAATTTTGTACATCTATTTGAACATTACTATCATTGAATACTGCAAAATTTAAACCTGTAACATTTGT
>CAZBMY010000043.1:6058-12263 GCA_964492855.1 uncultured Flavobacteriaceae bacterium | reverse complement strand
AAGTTGTAGCTGCAGACGTAATTGTAATACCTCTTTCTTGCTCTTGCTCCATCCAGTCCATTGTTGCAGCACCGTCATGTACTTCACCGATTTTGTGAGAAACACCTGTATAATAAAGAATACGCTCTGTAGTAGTGGTTTTTCCTGCATCAATGTGTGCAGCAATACCTATATTTCTAGTATATTTTAAATCTCTTGCCATGTTGCTAATTAAAATCTAAAGTGAGAGAATGCTTTATTTGCTTCTGCCATTTTGTGAGTATCAACTCTTTTCTTAACAGCAGCACCTTCTTCTTTAGCAGCAGCTAAAACCTCTGACGCTAAACGTTGTGCCATAGATTTCTCATTTCTTTTACGAGCATAACCTATTAACCACTTCATTGCTGTAGAAACTTTACGGTCTGGACGAATTTGCATAGGGATTTGAAATGTTGCACCACCAACTCTACGGCTACGTACTTCTACGTGAGGCATAACGTTAGATAACGCATCTTTCCATATTTCTAATGCTGTTTTTTCGTCATCTGTTTTCTTTTCTTCTACGATATCAATTGCATCGTAAAACACTTTAAACGCCACAGACTTCTTACCATCCCACATCATCATATTAACGAAACGCGTTACTAGCTGATCGTTGAATCTTGGATCTGGTAAAAGAGGCCTTTTTTTCGCTTGTCTTTTTCTCATGTCTTCTTTTTAGTTTTTAGCTATTAGCTTTTAGCTTTTAGCCTTAATTACTTCTTAGGGCGTTTTGCACCATACTTAGATCTACGTTGTGTTCTACCGGCTACACCTGCTGTATCCAGAGCACCACGAACGATGTGATATCTAACTCCTGGTAAATCTTTTACCCTTCCACCTCTAACCAATACTATCGAGTGCTCTTGTAAATTGTGACCTTCTCCACCGATGTATGCATTAACCTCGTTACCGTTTGTTAAACGAACCCTTGCCACCTTACGCATTGCTGAGTTTGGTTTTTTAGGTGTCGTTGTATAAACACGAGTACATACACCACGTCTCTGAGGACACGAATCTAAAGCAGCCGATTTACTCTTCTTGGTTATTTTGGCTCTTCCTTTTCGTACTAATTGTGAAATTGTTGGCATATATTTCTATATAAATTTTTATTAACCCTCTCTTTTGAGGGCTGCAAAGGTAGAAATATATCTTTATAATTCAAATACTTGACAATTAATTTTACAAAGAAATTTTAGCATTAATTATCAGACTATACATTTAGTATTATTTTTACGTTATAATTTAATAACAGAGTCCAAGTTACAAACTATGAAAAAACACATGTTGCTTGTTTTTTTTATTGCATTAATTACGAATACAAAATATGTACTTGGACAAAATCTACAATTAAATATTATTGCAGAAACTGATATAGCCACAAACAAAGTAGATTCTATTGGCTATACAAAATCATTTCCTAATTATCTGTCATTAGAAACTGAAGTTTACAGCTTAAAAGAAAAACTTATTCGTAAAGGCTACATTGATACAAAAATAGATACAATTGAAAAACAAAATGACACACTTTTCAGAGCATCTTTTTATATAGGTACAAAACTGAAACGTATAAAAGTATTTTTCAAAGATGAATTTAACACCGAATTACTAGATTTTTCTGACACCAAAATAGCTTCAAACTATTTTGAAACATCTATCGAAAAGCTAGAACCCACATTAAACTACCTTAACAAACGAATAGCTGAAGAGGGCGACCCTTTTTCTACATTGAGCCTAAAGAATATTAAAAAAGAAAGTAAAGACATAATATCTGCTGACTTACAAATTGAAAAACGTCAAAAACGACGTATTGACAAAATCATCGTAAGGGGTTACGATAAATTTCCTAAGTCTTACCTAAAACGTTTCTTAAAATTAATACCTGGTCAATCATTCAATTTAGAAGACATCAAATCAAAGACTGAAAAATTTCAAGATATAAGATTTGCTAAAGAAATTAAATCCCCTGAAGTTCTATTCACAAACGACTCAACCACATTATATCTATACACTGAGAAAACAAAAAGTAACAACTTTGATGGATTCATTGGTTTTGGCACAAATGAGAACACTAACCGAATTGATTTTGATGGCTACGTAGATTTAAGGTTAATAAACAATCTTAATTTTGGAGAAACTCTAAATTTATTTTACAAGAGTGATGAGATTGACCAACAAACATTTGATGTTAAACTTAATGCGCCTTACTTATTTGGATCACCGATAGGACTTGATATTGGACTAAATATTTTTAGAAAAGACTCTACCTTCTCCACTACAACGCAACAAGCTCGGTTAAACTATCAAATAAATGCAAATCATAGAATTAGTGCTGGAGTAAGAGCTGCTGTCTCTAGTGATTTGCTAGATTCCAATTCTACATTTATAGATGATTACACATCCAGTTACTTTCAAATCAGTTATAACTACATAAAACCGCAATATTATGACCAGTTATTCCCTATCAATTTTTCGTTTAATATTGAGTCTAGTTTTGGAAACCGGACACAAAACGGAATAGAACAACAACAAAACGCTTTTACACTAGAGTCTTATAAGATTTTTAATCTAAATAACAGAAATAGTTTATTCCTAAGAGCAACTGGAGCTCTACTTAACTCTGATAACTACTTAGACAACGAATTATACCGTTTTGGAGGTATCAATTCCATAAGAGGTTTTGAAGAAAACAGCTTAGTAGCTAATCTCTTTGGCGTTATTAACACTGAATACCGCTATAGGTTAAGCAGCAATATTTATGTGCATTCTGTTTTTGACGCTGCCTATTTCGAAAATGAACTTACAGAAACCAAAACCAAACTCTTTGGTTTCGGGTTTGGTATGGGTTTATTGACCAAAGCTGGTCTTTTTAGATTAAATTATTCTAGTGGAAAAACAGAGAATATTCCTTTTAAATTATCTGACTCTAAAATTCATGTGAGTTTGACGGCAAGTTTCTAACTTGGTTTAATACTTTTGCATCATGAAAGATGAAACTACCATATTTGGATTACGCGCTATTATTGAAGCTATAAATTCTGGTGAGCAGATTGATAAAGTATTTCTTCAAAAAGGACTTAGAGGTGAGTTATTTGGAGAATTGGAGCAAGCCATAAGACAGGCTAAAGTTAATGCATCTTATGTACCTATTGAAAAGCTAAATCGATTATCTAGGGGCAATCACCAAGGTGCTGTGGCACAAATTTCACCCGTGGCGTTTCATGATATTGAAGATTTAGTACTATCTGTTATTGAATCTGGGAAAACACCTTTATTTCTTCTATTAGACCAATTAAGCGATGTCCGTAATTTTGGTGCTATTGTAAGAACTGCAGAATGTACTGGAGTATCAGGGATTATTATTCAGAAAAAAGGAGGAGCACCTATTAATGGTGACGCCATAAAAACGAGTGCAGGTGCTGTATTTAAAATCCCTATTTGCAAGGTAGACCATATTAAGGATGCTGTTTACCATATGCAAGCTTCTGGGATAAAAGTTATTGCTGCCACTGAGAAAGCAAAAGATTTAATTTATGATATAAAGTTACAAGAACCTTGTGCTATCATTATGGGCTCTGAAGGTAGAGGTATCAACCCTTCAGTTTTAAAAGCTGTTGATGAACATGCTAAACTTCCTATATTAGGTGACATTGAATCGTTAAATGTTTCGGTTGCTTGTGGTGCTTTTTTATATGAAGCCGTTAGACAAAGGCAATAAGAGATCTTAAAAAATTATTCTTCTTCTGAATTGCTTTTAAAAATATAATTAATAGTAAGGTTTTGCTTCTTAACTTCAGCTTCAAGTTTTAGTTCAGCCTCCTTATCTTCTTCCTCTGGAAGGGTTTCAATGAAATTTCCATCTTCATCAAAATGCTTCATAAAAGGATCATCATCTTCATCATAAGACGGTAACTCCCAAATATATCTTTCAGGTTTAGCAATCTGTTTTTTGAAAATTATAGCAAAAATCAGCCCTGTTATTAAACCTCCTAAATGACCTTCCCAAGAAACACCATCTTTAATAGGAAAAACATACCAAATCATACTGCCATAAAAGAAAACAATAATCAGTGACAGAGCTATTAATCGGTAATGTTTTGCAAAAATACCTTTGAAAAAAATAAAACTAACTAACATGTAAATGACACCACTTGCGCCTATATGATTACCTGATTCTCCAATGCACCAGGTCAATAAACCCGAAACTATAACACCGTAAAACAACACACGCCATGCAATTTTATTATAGAAATAAAAAAGTGCCATTGATAGCATCAGTAGAGGAATAGAGTTGTTATATAAATGGTTTAAATTAGAATGAATAAAGGGACTTGTGAAGATACCAAACAACCCTTCAATTTTTTGAGGATAAATACCAAAATGTCGTATTCCAGAATCTATTCTAACCTGATACCAAAACACTAGCCAAATAGAAAACACTATAAGTAGAGGAAATACTATTACTCTATTAGAATATTTGAATTGTGGATGATTCATAAACAAATTTAAAATTTACATTTCAAATTCTGAGCCAATACTATTTTAAATGAAATATTGTCACTTTGATTTACTAATTTTAACGCATGAATATTCCCTTAGCTGAACGTTTACGACCAAAAACTTTAGAAGAGTACATAAGCCAAACACACTTGGTTGGAAAAAGTGGTGCTTTATATCAGCAAATAAAAAGTGGTGTCATCCCTTCTCTTATTTTGTGGGGTCCTCCTGGCATAGGAAAAACAACTTTAGCAAATATTATTGCTTCGGAATCTGAGCGTCCTTTTTTTAAACTAAGTGCAATCAATTCTGGAGTAAAAGACATTAGAGAAGTAATAGATAGAGCTAAGAAAAGTGGTGGTTTATTTACAGCAAAAAATCCAATTCTTTTTATCGATGAAATTCATCGATTTAGTAAATCTCAACAAGATTCGCTACTAGAAGCTGTAGAAAAAGGTTGGGTAACTTTAATTGGAGCGACTACTGAGAATCCAAGTTTTGAGGTTATTGCTGCACTACTATCGCGTTGTCAAGTTTATATTTTAAACTCCTTTAGCAAAGAAGATTTAGAACAATTATTACTACGCGCAATGAAGGAAGATGAAATTCTTTCAAAAAAGAACATATCACTAAAAGAAACCGAACAGCTCTTAAGGTTATCTGGAGGTGATGCCAGAAAACTACTTAACATCTTTGAGCTCATAGTTACATCTTTCGATTCTGAAAAAATTACAATTACCAACGACATTGTTTTAAAACAAGTACAAAACAATACAGCACGATACGATAAGACTGGTGAGCAACATTATGATATAGTTTCTGCTTTTATAAAATCTATTAGAGGTAGTGATCCTAATGCTGCTGTGTATTATTTAGCGAGAATGATTGAAGGTGGTGAAGATGTAAAGTTTATTGCTCGGCGATTACTTATTTTGGCAAGTGAAGACATTGGCAATGCCAATCCTACGGCTTTAGTGATTGCTAACAACACATTTCAGGCTGTATCTGTTATAGGAAATCCAGAATCTCGAATTATTTTAAGTCAATGCACGACATATTTAGCAAGTTCTCCTAAAAGCAATGCAGCCTATGAAGCTATAGGAAGAGCACAGCAATTGGTTAAAGAAACGGGTGATTTATCTGTGCCTTTAGCGATAAGAAATGCGCCAACAAAATTGATGAAAGATATTGGATATGGTGAAAATTATAAATATTCACACAACTATGATAATAATTTTGCTGCTCAAGAATTTCTACCTGAAGAAATTAGTAATACTACACTTTATAATCCTGGAAATAATGCCAGAGAAAATGCGCAACGTCAATATTTAAAGTTACTTTGGAAAGAAAAATACGGCTACTAAAATTTAATATTCAACTCTTTTTTTGAATCATTTTCTGAATAGTACCATTTATCACCTTCCTTAAATACTATACCTTCTTTACCTTTTACTGTATAAACATTTGGAGCTGCTGTTTTTACTAATATCATTACTATCTTAGGAGATGCATCTACTAATTGAAATCCATTATCTAAGGGCTGAGCATACAATAAATCTAAGCTACTTTTTGTTACAGGTTTTTTTTCTTTTTCGACCTTAGAATTTTGTGTTTTTATAGTTGCTAACACCTTAGCTTTTTCTTCTTTTTCAGCATTTAGCTTTGACTCAGCTTTAGCAAGCTCTTTTTG
>CAZBMY010000043.1:1515-5958 GCA_964492855.1 uncultured Flavobacteriaceae bacterium | reverse complement strand
GCTAGAAAGAGAGTTAAAACCAATATGAGTATATTTTTGTACATGGAAATTATTTTATTAGAAGTAAATATAAGTTTTGTTTATATAAAATCTAAGGTTTAAAGAAAATCTTTAATCGCCTTTAATTCAGTAATCCTCTTATACTGTTTTTGAGAATTTACATTCTTGTAATCAAAATAAATGGTATCTATTCCAACATTTAAAGCACCTTCGATATCAGCCTCTACGCTATCACCAATCATTATGCTCTCTTCAGGGCTAGCATCAGCTTGTTGTAATGCGTAATTAAAAATCTTAGGATTTGGTTTTTTAACACCAACCATTTCTGAGTTAGTTATGGTCTTAAAATAATGTGACATCTTTGATGCTTTTATTTTTTTATCCTGAGCTTCAGCAAAACCATTTGTAATAATGTGTAATGTATAGTTGGTGCTTAAATAATTGAGTATATCATGAGCACCTTCAAAAACGTTATTAAAATTAGATAAATAATTAATATAGTCTTCTGAAAGTGTATTAATTAAATCATCAGAAACTTCAACTCTAAGTGCATCAAATGCATCCTTAAGTCTTCCAAAGCGTAATTGTGTCTTAGTTACTTTCTCTTCCCGATACAATTTCCAATATTTAAAATTTATAGGAACATAAATTTCAAGGAAGTCATTTAGTTCTATATCCACATTATGAATATTGAAAATCTTTTCGAATGTAAGCTCAGAATTTTTATCAAAATCCCATAACGTATGGTCTAAATCAAAGAAAACATGTTTAATTTTTTTATTCATTTACTGAATTTAATATTTGATTAAAGAGTACTTTGAATCCACTCCAAGTTTCATCATCGCTTAGCGCATAATTGTGAAAAACCGGTGTAAAAACACCATCTACTTTTTTGATATTATTTATAAATCGTTCTAAATGTTGTTCTTTATCTAACTGTGATTGGTATTTGAGTAAAGCAAAATCCATACAATGAAAAGGGTGTACTTCTAATGGTGTTTGCACCTCATAATCTAAATCATAAAATAAAAACGGTGTACAAGTACCAGCTCTAAAACCTAATTCATTAGCATAACCCATTGTATATTCTCTAGGGATTTCTAATTCTACAGCATTTCGGTATGTTTTTGGTAAATTGAGTTTAGAGTGAGAATTGCGTACTCCAAATAGACTTACGTTTGTAATTGCCTCTAGCCTTTGCTTCTCTTTTTTTAACATACTTAAGTCGTCTAAAGCAAAATAAGACGCTTTTAAGCCAATTTCGCAATAGTCACTAACAGATTTTATGAGTGAGGTAAATTGTTTTTTATTTGTGCTAATACTTTTATCGTAAGTGGAAAAATCACCAATAAGAAAAAAGACAGTAAACTTTACATCCGTACTTTTTTGACGATTAATAAGCCAATTAAATGTATCGTGTGGGTCTTTTTTAAAACCAAACAGCACTGAACTTCGTTGGTAAAATTGCCTAAACCTAAATCTTAACACATCCCCAAAGACACCTCCTATTGAGCGTAACAATCCTTTACTTCTATACTTATAAGCACTTGGAACATCTATAATTGGCGAAATAGTATACTTACGATTTGGAAAACTAAAATCCGGAAATCGCTCTTGTAAAACAGCTTTGAGTTTGTATGCCCAAATATCTATAATAGGGCTCTCAAGAAAATTCTCTTTCTTGGCTAAGCTCTCAGAGGCTAAGAATCGACCATACTCATCTTTAACGTGAGGGAGATATTCTTCGTAACGACTAAGCAGATAAAAAGATGCTGCGAAAATATCATAAGGTAAATCGCTACGCTCTCCACTAGCAAAAAACCCTTTTGTATCATCCCAATCATTTACTGTAATATCTATATCTGACAATCCTTGTTCGAATAATAAGGTATGGCTTCTTACAAAAAGTTCTTTACTCAAAGGTTGCTTTGCATAAGACATCTTTATAGAATCGTGAGCAATAAAGTCTTCAATCTTTGATGTAAAAGAAACCTCTAACCCTAAAATACGTTTGCATAAATGCTTAAATGTATACGTCAGTCTAGGTGTGATTTTATGGGTGTAAACTAATAGCATCAATTATAGAATTTGTTCATCTGCAAAACTAAAGTATGCTTTTTCGGTTATAATCAAATGGTCTAGAACTTTTATATCTAGACTTAATGCTGCTATTTTTAATTTCTGAGTAATATTTTTATCCGCCTCACTAGGTTTTAAAGTACCTGATGGATGATTATGACATAAAATTAAAGCA
Organism: uncultured Flavobacteriaceae bacterium; assembly: GCA_964492855.1. Taxonomy (GTDB): domain Bacteria; phylum Bacteroidota; class Bacteroidia; order Flavobacteriales; family Flavobacteriaceae; genus Winogradskyella. Next base: position 3,704 of record CAZBMY010000043.1, on the reverse strand, counting down.
ATGGCGCCTACTTCAAGTGCTTGTTTTAATACCAAACGCACATCAACTAGAGTCCCTGTAATTCCACCTTTGCTTAGCTGTTGTTTTTGTAATACTTTATTAGAATTGTTGAGATATAATATCCAAAATTCTTCGTGAGATAGCTCTCCCAAGATAGGTTGCATAATATCATAAACATCTCGGCTACTCGTAATTTTTTCTTGCTTAACAGTGTCTTCAAGTTTTCGTCGCCGTCCCAACTCTAATGCAGCTGCTATAGTTATAGCCTTAGCTTCTCCAATACCTTTAAACTTCATAAGTTGTTTTAAAGATAATTTTCCTAACGCATTAAGATTATTATCTACACTTGCTAAAATTCGTTTACATAAATCCACAGCACTTTCGTCTTTGCTACCAACACTAATAAGAATAGCCACTAACTCGGCATCACTAAGTGAGGATTTTCCTTTATCTCTAAGTTTTTCACGAGGCTGATCATCTTGTGACCAATGCTTTATAGAAAATGAATTTGAAGATTCTGACATGCTCTAAAGATAAAAAATTGTAAATTCCGATGTTAATTAAAATCAATTAATTCTCTCTAATATGAAATCATTTTTTGAAGATGGAGTTTATAACGAAATTTCAACACGCCTAAATAACTTAGATGAAAATACCCGAGCGCAATGGGGTAAAATGAATCCCGGACAAATGCTTCATCACTGTCAAATGCCTTTAAATATTATTTTAGAAAAAGAAGATTATGGCATAAAGCCAAATTGGCTAATTAATCTATTATTTAAAAAGTCGATGTATAGCGACAAATTATGGCGAAAGAACATGCCAACAGCTCCAGGTTTTAAAATTACAGATGACAAAAATTTTGAAGCTGAAAAAGAAAAAATCACTTCGCTTATTGACGAGTTAAACAGTCTGAAAAATCGTGAAGAATGGCAACCTCATCCAGCTTTTGGTAAATTAACAAAAGACCAATGGGGCAAAATGCAATACAAGCATTTAGATCACCATTTAAGACAATTTGGTGTATAATGAAGTACCCTCCTAAACATCATCAAGACAATAACATCAATCACATGATTGATGTTATCAAAACCTATCCGCTTGCGACTGTAATTTCTGTAAAAGATGATTTACCGCTTATTACACATTTGCCTTTAATATTAGAAGATAATAAACTTATTGGCCACATAGATATTTATAACCCGCAAGCAAAATTATTAAAAGGCAACAACAACGTAACCGTTCTATTTTCTGGGCCTGAGTGCTATATCTCTCCAAGTGTTTATACGACAACACAGTTACCAACATGGAATTACATAAAAGTACATCTTAAAGGCACAGTAAAAGCAATTGAAAGCAAGGAAGCGTTAAAACAGTCTTTGATTACCATGACTGAATTTTTGGAAGCTCCTGAACACAAGTATGTTTTAGAACCTGATAATCCTAGATTAGACCGAAATCTCAATTACATTGAAATGTTTGAAATTGAAATCACCCATTGGGAAGGTAAGTTTAAACTCTCACAAGACAAAAACCCAAAAGATACTAGAGCAGCGCGAGAAGAGTTGATAAAAACTAATCAAGAAAGTATAAAACAATTTTTGGATAAGGTCTTTAAATAAAACGTAATTCTTATTTCGTTTTCACGACAAATACCTCGACTGTATTAGAAATTAAAATTTCTAATACTTTACCTTTGATGAGTAATAAAAGATGATGATAATGCAAGATCAAAATGTTCTAAATTATACAAAAGCTGTATTAGACAATATGCCAGCAGATTGGTTGAATCTAACAACACACCGTTTAGATATCTATAACGAAAAATTAGCAAAAACCGAGTTTATAGACCAATTCAATATACTATTCAAAAACAATAACTCAGAAGCTGCAGCACTCAAAGCCTTACCTACTGCTTATGATTATATTAGATTAGGCCATCCTTTGTCTACTGTTTTTGAATGGGCAATTGCCAAAATTAATAATACACCATCAGAACATGTGATTAGCTTTTCGTCACAGACCATGCCCATTCTGGCAGTTCTAAGAAAGAATTTACTCGACAACAAAAACACACTAATTGCATACAAAGACAAATTACCGAGTGACTTTAATGCAGAACTTTTAAAACGTATTTACGGTTATAATTTTGAAACAAAACAGATTGATAACCCAGAAGCTATAACTGA
>CAZBMY010000043.1:0-1415 GCA_964492855.1 uncultured Flavobacteriaceae bacterium | reverse complement strand
TTTACGGTTATAATTTTGAAACAAAACAGATTGATAACCCAGAAGCTATAACTGAATATGATGGTAGTGTTATTTTTATTTCAAATGAAAAAAATAGCACTACAAATCAACTTAACTCTAATATTGATTTTTACCTAAATCTTTATACAAATTTAGGCAGTGTTATTTTAATTAATGGCGAAGAAAATAAAAACTACGTTTCAGAAATTCAGCATGTGAGACGTAGAGAAAGTATTGCAATGACACCTCATAATACACTAATAGCTTTAAAATCATTAGTAAAAAACATAGCTGCGACCTCAAATAATAACCCTCAAGCAGATAAACAACGTGTTTTACAATCTATAAAAGCAATTACAGGAACGAGCGGAACGCCATTAGTTGGCTCTAGTGGTCTATCGGTACAATATGCTATTATGATGGGATTGATTGACGATGCGCAACAAAACTATCCTAATAAGCCTATCAAATTTATTGTCCCAACAAACTGTTATGGCGGAACTAATGACCAAGCTAGACGTGTTGCCGCTTGTAATAACAATGTTGCTGTTGTAGACTTAGAAGTTGATGGCGATAATGATATGGTTAGTAGTCTAAAAACAATTTTAGAAAACATCGCTAAACAAGATGCTATCCCGTATATCATTGCCGAAATACCAACAAATCCAAGAGTTGAAGTTCCTGACTTAGAAGAGCTAAAAGCTGTTTTAAATAAAGTGAGAAAAACAACTCAAAACCAAGATGCTGTTGCTCCAGTTTTTATCTTAGATCAAACGTTTTGTCCTAATATTCAGTTTTTAGCTAAAGACGAAATCTTAGCATCTGGTAAAGCGTTATCTTATGCTAGTGGCTCTAAATTTCCTAGTGGCGGAAAATGTACTGCTGGCTATTGCGTTGGGAATTCTAATTCAGAAAGCCTAATGGATAAAATAGCAATTCATCTATCACTTTGCGATAATGAGGCGACAGATTTTCAATATCAAATGTTAGCAGAGCAAATACCGTCCATGAATCAGCGTATTACAGATGCTTATAAAAATACACGTGATTTTGTGTCTTTTATAGAAGAAACACTTCCTGAAGCAAAAATTAATTTTGTGAGTAAAGAATTAGCTGCTCGTGGATTTACACCATCTGTTTTTTCTTTAGACTTACCAACAAAAGGAAATACTTACGAGGAGCGAGAAACATACAAACGACAACTCAATCATAAACTCATTAATTTGATGATTACCCAAATACCAAATGAGAGTAAATATTGTGTAAGTTATGGCCAACTAAAAGGCTGCTACTGGACCATACCAGCAACCTCCACGCAAGGCACCACCAAAGAAGGTGACAAGGATTACATTGCTCGCGTTGCACTTTCTGGCCATATGGATTTAGAACGTCACAAAGCCATATTTAAAGAATTT
>CAZBMY010000042.1:6228-12294 GCA_964492855.1 uncultured Flavobacteriaceae bacterium | reverse complement strand
TAATCTGAAATTAAATTCATTCCGTTGTAATTTAATTTTTCAGAATCATCGCCCGGCTTGTGATAATCTTCATGCTGTCCTGTAAAAAAATGTAATACAGGGATATCAATTAAATAAAATGATGTGTGATCACTTGGACCAACACCACTTTCGTTTTGAACCAGCTTAAATTTTTCGTTATTAGCTTTTAAGGTTTGCTTAAACATTGGAGAAGTCCCAACACCATAAACCGCCAAAGTACTATCTGCTTTCATACGACCAACCATATCCATATTAATCATATAGTTAATGGATTTGGCATTAATGGTAGGGTTTTTAGAAAAATAGTTAGAACCTAACAATCCCATCTCTTCACCCGAAAATGCCATAAACAAATAGTTGTTATTGTCTTTTGTTTGGGCAGTTTCATTTTTTGCACGTAATCGGTCAGCCAAGTTTAACATTATTGCAACACCACTTGCGTTATCGTCTGCACCGTTATGTACTGCTTTATCTTTTTCACGATATAATGACCCTTCACCACCAAAACCCAAATGGTCGTAATGTGCACCTACGACAATAGTGCTTTCGGCGTTATTATCTATAAAACCAATAACATTTCTACCCGTAATAGTACTGTCGGCATTGGTTGTAAACTCTACGTCTTTATGCGGGTCTGTTTTTGGTTTAAACGAAAATGACTGAATGTAATCTTCGGTCCCTTTTGGTTGCAAACCAATTTCTTTAAATCGCTCAACGATATAATCAGAAGCTAGTCTTTCACCATTAGTACCAGTTTGCCGACCTTCCAGTTTGTCATTGGCTAAAAAGGCAACGTCTTCTTCGATATTGTTTTCGGCGGCCTTCGGTTTATTTTCACATGAAATAGTAATTAATACTAAAAGGAATAAGGCAATCTTTTTCATCGGTTTATCTTATTTTTGCACAAAATTAGGCATTAAATATTATAGTATGAAAACCCTTTTCTTTAGTCTTTTAATCGCAATTTCAATTGTTTCTTGTAAAAATGACAATCAAAAATCTGATGAGGTAGTAACTCAACCCCAAGAAAAAATCTTAGTTGCCGGTAAAGACGCTTTGATTTATCCTGAAGAAGTTCATTTTAAATCTATTAGGCAAGTTACTTTTGGTGGGGATAATGCCGAAGCGTATTGGAGTTTTGATGACAAGCAATTGGTGTTTCAATCTAACAATGCTGCTTGGAATGTTGGTTGTGATCAAATGTTTTTGATGAATGCGGACGAGACATTTAAAGATAAAACACCACCAATGATTAGCACCGGAAAAGGCCGTACAACTTGCGCCTATTTTCTGCCAGACAATAAACATATTATTTATGCATCAACGCATTTAGAACAAGACGAATGTCCTGACACACCATTACGTAAAAACGGAAAGTATATCTGGCCAATCTATGACAGCTATGACATTTTTGTTGCTGACTTGGAGGGTAATATTGTAAAACAACTCACTAATGAAATAGGTTACGACGCTGAGCCAACGGTTTCACCAAAAGGTGATAAAATTGTATTTACATCTACCCGAAGTGGAGATTTAGAGCTTTATACGATGAACATTGATGGTACTGATGTAAAGCAAATTACAAATGAATTAGGGTATGATGGTGGTGCATTCTTTTCACCAGATGGCAGTCAGTTAATCTTTAGGTCATCTCGACCAAAAACAGAACAAGAAATCAAAGAATATAAAGAGTTATTAGCCGAAGGCTTGGTAGAACCAACCGAAATGGAATTGTACATCTGTAATGCCGATGGCAGTAATTTAAGACAACTCACAGATTTAGGAAACGCCAATTGGAGCCCTTTCTTTTTGCCTTCAGGTGATAAGGTGTTATTCTCATCTAATTTTGAAGCAGAACGCGGTTTCCCTTTTAATTTGTATATGATTGATACTGATGGTAAGAATCTTAAGCGTATTACACATGGAGAAACGTTTGATGCTTTTCCTGTGTTTTCTAATGACGGTAAGTATTTAGCATTTTCGTCTAACCGAAATAATGGCGGAGGAAGAGATACAAATCTGTTTATTGCAGAATGGCAGGACTAACTAGTTTTTACCTTCTTTTAATCTATCGCGTTCTTCGAGTTCTGTGGTTCTTTCGTTCGTATTCAATTTAGTATTTCCAAACTTATAACGGAAGCCTAGTTTTATAGAGCGATTGTCTAGATTAGTGAACCTCCGACTAGATTGGTTTAAATAACGAATACTAGCATCCTCATCTTGTAGATTAAAAATATCATTTATAGATAAGGATAATACGCCTTGTTTTTTAAATATACTTTTAGTGACACTTAATTCTGAATATAATTGATCTTCAACAATAGTTAAAGCAATTTGATTTTTACCAACCCATGTTAAGGTTAAGTTCACATTTAGACTATTGTCTTCCAAAAAAGAAAAATTGTTAGAGAGTTCGCTATAGTTTGACCATTGATTGAGTTCAATTCGTTCTGCACCAAAACCATTTTCTTCAGAAATATTATAAAAAGAGGTTACAAAGTATAAGTTCCAATCATCTGTAGGGTAGTAATCAAAGGCAAAATCAAAACCAAAATCTACTGTTTTATCTAAGTTAACTGGCGTGTAAGACAAAACATTTGTCGCATTATTTTGCCTCGGTATTTCATTAATCGCACCATCATAGTTTATATAATAAGCTTCAACGGTAAAATGCTCTAAAAAATTTGTTCCAATAACAAAGTGATCCTGAAATGTAGGTTGAAGAGCAGGGTTGCCTTCTACAGTCGTGTTTTCATTTAAAAAGAAAACAAAAGGATTAAGATTTGTATAACTTGGCCTTGTAATGCTACGCTTATAATTTCCATATAAACTAAAGTTGTCTGAAAAGTTATGAGATAAGCTTGCGTTTGGGAACCACTCAAAGTAGTCTTGCGTATTGGTTTGGTTTAGTGTAGGAGAAAACCCTTCAACATCCGTTTGTTCTGCTCTAAGACCCAATACCAAATCCCACTTATCCCATGATTGGGTGTAATTTGCGTATGCTGCCAAAATTTGCTCGTCATAATCAAAAGCATTGCTATTGGCGATATTAATAACTTCTGAACCATTAATAACATCTAGCCTTGTAATACCGCTCTCGGTATTGATAGTAGAGAATTTTCCTCCAGCAGAAAAGGAAGACGATTCACTAGTTGGGATATTGTAATCTACTTTTGCTGTATAAATTTTGGTGTCTTGGTCGGCTATGGTATTAAACTCTGAATCTTGAGTATTATCATTTTGAAAGTCTTGAATTACGCTTTGTTCTCGGTTATAATTATAAACGGTGTAATGACCATTAAGAGCTAAACTACTACCATCGTCAAACTCAGTTCTAAGATTTAAGTCAGAACCAATATTATATTTATTGTCGCGCGACACATTATCTGCTGTAAAACTATCTAAAATGTTAGAGTTAGCATCGTTGATTATGGTATTGTTATCTATTCTGTATTTAAGATAAGGCGTAAATAAAGCTGTTGACGTTAAACTTAAAGTGGTTTTGTCACTCAAAAAATAATCAAAGTTAAAGTTAGCATTATGCGTCTCAGACCATCTATTTCTATTTATAGATGAGTTCCATATTTGATCGACACTTCCATTGGTGTCTAAAAAATCAATACCATTATCTTCATCTCTATTTATTTTTTGACTGGTATAACTGTAGTTAAGGTTAAGATTAATTTTATTGTTCTTAAAATAATGACTAGTCGCTGCATTATATCTTGGAAAAACACCTTGAGTATAATTGGTAGCCACACTTCCACGATAACCAGTTACTAGGTTTTTACTCATTATGATATTAATGACTGAACCACTATCCGCATCATAACTTGCAGGAGGATTGGTTATAACCTCAACAGATTTTATGCTATTTGCAGGAGAACTTTCTAAAAGTTGAATCAACTCATCAGAGGTTAATTGCACACGACGGTTGTTTATAAAAACCGTAGCAGGAGAACTTTTAATATTAATGCTTCCGTCAGAAACAATAATACCAGGAGTGTTTTTTAGTACCTGAAGTGTAGTGCCTTCAGTTAATGCAGTATTTGCTACATTAAAGGTTAATCGGTCAGGTTTTCTGACAATAGTTGGGCGTTTTGCCGTAACAGTTACCGCATCCAAAACCTCAGTATCTTCAACCAAGACAATAGTTTTCATTTCTAGGTTTTTAGAAATGCTAATTGGCACCTCAACAGTTTTATAACCAATAAAACTAGCCTTAATAATATAATCTCCTTGCTCTAAGGAAATAAGCTCAAAACCTCCATCATCATCCGTACTTGTACCTTTTAAAAAACGATTATCGTCTTTATTGTGAAGAGTAACGTTTACAAAAGAAATAGGTTGTTGCTCAACATTTACAACGTTTCCCGATAGCACATACTCCTGAGAAAATGAAAAAAAACTTGTAATGATAAGTAATGCAGGTAATAGGGATTTCAACGTTATTGTGATTTGATATAGTAAGACGTGCAATATATAAATAGTTTTTTACATCTAATTACGGTAAAACCGCACTTTTAAAGTGAGATCTTACACCTTTGATAAGGCAAAGGCTTATAAAACGATTATATTTGCACACAAAAATTGCATTAGAAAAGATTACATGAAGCATATTAGAAATTTTTGCATCATTGCGCATATAGATCACGGAAAGAGTACGTTAGCAGACCGCTTGTTAGACTACACAGGTTCTGTTACGGCACGCGAAAAGCAGGATCAGTTGCTAGATAGTATGGATTTGGAGCGAGAGCGAGGAATTACCATTAAGTCGCACGCGATTCAAATGGACTATGAGTACGAAGGAGAAAAATATGTTTTAAATCTCATTGACACGCCTGGCCATGTTGATTTTTCATACGAAGTATCACGTTCTATTGCTGCCTGTGAAGGCGCTTTGCTTATTGTTGATGCGGCTCAAAGTATTCAAGCACAAACGATTTCTAATTTATATTTAGCGCTTGAGAATGATTTAGAAATTATTCCAGTTTTAAATAAGGTAGATTTACCAAGCGCAAACCCCGAAGAGGTTACCGATGATATTGTAGACTTGTTGGGATGTGACCCAGAAGAAGTGATCCATGCCAGTGGAAAAACAGGCTTTGGAGTAGATAATATTTTGCAAGCCATTATTGAGCGTGTTCCAGCACCAAAAGGAGACCCTAACGCACCATTACAAGCCTTAATTTTCGACTCAGTTTATAATACATTCAGAGGTATTGAGACCTACTTTAGAGTTTTTAATGGTGAAATAAAAAAGGGACAAAAGATTAAGTTTGTTGCAACAGACAAAGAGTATTTTGCAGATGAGGTCGGTACTTTAAAACTCAATCAAATACCAAAGCAAAGTGTAAAAGCAGGAGATGTTGGGTATTTAATCACAGGAATAAAAACAGCAAAAGAAGTAAAAGTTGGTGATACTATTACAGATTTTGCAAATCCTACAACAAATATTGTTGAGGGTTTTGAGGACGTAAAGCCTATGGTTTTTGCAGGTATTTATCCTGTTGACACAGAAGATTACGAAGAGTTGCGTAACTCTATGGAAAAGTTGCAACTTAATGATGCATCTTTGGTCTTTCAGCCAGAAAGCTCTGCAGCATTAGGCTTTGGGTTCCGTTGCGGATTCTTAGGCATGCTACACATGGAAATTATCCAAGAGCGTTTAGAGCGTGAGTTTGATATGACAGTCATTACAACTGTACCTAACGTATCTTATCACGCTTATACAAATAAGGAACCAGATGTTCCTTTTATAGTTAATAATCCAAGCGATTTACCAGAAACTACAACTGTAAATAGAGTTGAAGAACCTTATATAAAAGCGACGATTATCACCAAAGCCGATTTTGTGGGTAATGTGATGAGTTTATGTATTGAAAAACGCGGGATGATTATTAATCAGACCTATTTAACCACTGAGCGTGTGGAGCTTATTTTCGAAATGCCATTGGCAGAAATAGTATTCGATTTTTACGATAGGTTAAAGACCGTTTCTAAAGGATACGCTTCTTTTGATTATTCGCCAATAGGAATGAAAGT
>CAZBMY010000042.1:0-6128 GCA_964492855.1 uncultured Flavobacteriaceae bacterium | reverse complement strand
TGAATCTATCTTACTGGGAAATAAAATCATGGCTTACCAATGTAGACTTTACCATTGTTGGTAGTGGTATCGTAGGACTTAGTTGTGCGCTTCAACTAAGAACAAGACATCCTAAAGCAAAAATTCTAATTCTAGAAAAAGGCATTTTACCACAAGGTGCGAGTACTAAAAATGCTGGTTTTGCCTGTTTTGGAAGTTTAAGTGAACTCATAGAGGATTTAAAATCACATACAGAGCAAGAGGTTTTTAGCTTAGTAAAACAGCGAGTAGACGGTCTAAAACTATTGAGAGAAACACTAGGTGATAAGGTTATAGATTACCAACAACTTGGTGGCTACGAATTATTTACAATAGAAGACAAAGCACTTTATGAGGAATGTTTGAGCCAAAAAAAAGAGATAAATGATTTACTTAGACCTATTTTCAATGCTGAGGTTTTTAGTTTTAAGGATAATCAATTTGGATTTCAGAATATTCAACCCAAACAAGGCTTTAACCAGTTTGAAGGACAAATAGATACTGGTAAAATGATGGCAGCTTTGCTTCAAAACGTCCATCAAAACGACATTAAAATATTAAATGCCATTGAGGTTTTATCATTTTCCGAAGACACAAATTCAGTAAAAATAAGAACGAATCACTTTGAGTTTTCCACTAAGAAATTACTCATTGCTACAAATGGGTTTGCTTCAAAACTATTAGATGAAAAAGTTAAGCCAGCTCGCGCTCAAGTTTTAATCACAGAACCTATTGAAAACCTAAATATTAAAGGCACGTTTCATTTAGATAAAGGGTATTACTATTTCAGAAATATAGATAATCGTATTCTTTTTGGCGGTGGTAGAAATCTTGACTTTAAAACTGAAGAAACTTCAGAATTTGGACAAACCCAATCGGTTAAAAATAAACTCGAAGAATTGTTGAGAACTACAATTCTACCAAATAAAGATGTAAGAGTTGACCATTATTGGTCGGGTATTATGGGCGTAGGTTCCCGATTACTATCGGGACAGAAAAAACCAATCGTAAAACAGTTAAGTAATAATGTATTTTGTGGTGTGAGACTAGGCGGAATGGGTGTTGCTATTGGCAGTACAATAGGTAAAAACTTAGCAGATTTAGTGTAATTTTGTCTGTTCGAGCGCAGTCAAGAACTATTAAATCCAGTATTAAAAAGGTTTCGACTGCGCTCAACCAGACATATAAATAAAGATGAACGAGAATATAAAACAAAACCTATATAACCAATGCAAGGCCCAACTCAACACACGCTTAGAAGTCATCAAAAATAAAATTGCAGACATCCAAAACTCATTGCAATCCGAGACTAAAAGTACAGCAGGCGATAAGCATGAAACAGGAAGGGCAATGCTTCAGTTGGAGCGCGAAAAGTCAGGACAGCAATTGGCAGAACTTCAAAAACAACAGGAACTACTGCATAAAATCAATCCAGAAAACAACCATCAAAAAGTAGCTTTAGGCAGTATCGTAAAAACATCTGGAGCTAATTATTTTATTAGCGTTAGTGTCGGTGAGCTTAAACATGACAATGAATTATTTTATGCTATTTCCCCAGCTACACCTATCGGACAACTACTACTTTCCAAACAAGTTGGTAACATTATTCAATTTAGAACACAGCAATTTGTAATTTCAGAAATTTTATAGAACAGATGTCGTTTTTATAACAGAGAGTTATTAATTATTGTTTTAACTTCACGGCAGGAACAATACGCAATGAAAAGACTAATAATATCTTCACTTTTTACAATATTTTTTGTGTTTGCTTTTGCTCAAAAATCTTCAATAGATTTTGAGATTAAAAACCTAGGAATTACTGTCGACGGATTTTTCAAAACTTTTTCGGTAACCACCAAATTTGATGATTCTAATAACCTTGAAGATTTCAGTGGTGAGATAAAAGCAAATTCTATAGAAACAGGTATTGACAGCAGAGACGAGCATCTTTTAGAAGAAGACTATTTTAACGTGTCTAAATATCCATTAATCACTTTGGATGTTGCGGAGCTATATAAAAAGTCACATAATAATTATTTGGCAAAAGTTAATCTACGAATAAAAGGAAAGGCAAAGCAATTTACAATTCCATTACAAGTACAAATCTCCAACTCACATAGAAAAATAACTTCAGAATTTGAAATTAACCGAAAAGACTTTAACGTTGGCGGAGGCAGCTTAGTAATGAGTAAAACGGTGAAAATTAAAGTTGTCCATGTTGAAAAACTTCAATGAGTAAAACCAAATATGATGTAATTATTGTCGGCGGTGGTTTAGCTGGGCTTACTAGCGCTATTCATTTGTCTAAGTATAACTACAACGTTTTATTGATTGAAAAAAACAGCTACCCAAAGCATAAAGTTTGTGGGGAATATGTGTCAAATGAAGTGTTGCCATATCTTAATTTTCTTGGTTTTAATCCTTTTGATTTTGGCGCAAAACGTATTTCAGAATTTGAGTTAACGACGCATAACAATAAAAGTATTGCTGTCAAATTACCACTTGGCGGATTTGGGATGAGCCGCTACCAAATGGACTTTAAACTGTATCAAATAGCTATTGAAAAAGGTGTTAAAGTACTTCAGAATACTGTGGAAGATGTCGGTTTTAATAACGGTATTTTTCAAGTTGAAACTAAATCAAATTCTAAATTTACATCTAAAATAGTAATTGCAGCCTTCGGAAAACGCTCAAATCTCGATGTCAAATTTCAACGAAAATTTATCCTAAAAAAATCACCTTATTTAGGTGTGAAAATTCATGTTTCTGGTGAATTTCCTCAGGAAAAAGTAGCACTTCACAATTTTAAAGGTGGTTACTGCGGTGTGTCCAAAGTAGAAAACAATCACATTAATTTATGCTACATTACCAACTATGAAGCTTTTAAAAAGCATAAAGACATCGACACTTTTCAACGCGAGGTAATGTTTAAAAATTTAGAATTAAAAACCATTTTTAAAAACACAAAACCTGAGTTTGACAAGCCTTTAACGATAAGTCAGATTTCTTTTGAGACTAAAGGCCCTATAGAAAACCATATGATTATGTGTGGCGACACAGCAGGAATGATCCATCCATTATGTGGAAACGGCATGGGCATGGCTATAAGAAGTTCGCAATTAGCATCGGAGCTTATTATTGATTATCTTCAAGGAAAAATTGAGAAAAGAAAAACTTTAGAAGAACGCTATGCAAAGCAATGGAAAAAAACGTTTGGTTTACGGTTAAAAGTAGGTCATACAATCGCGTATTTATTCCGTCAAGATTGGTTGGCCCCAAAGCTTTTGGTACTTTTAAGGTGGTTTCCGTTTTTAGTACCACAAATTATTAAAATGACGCATGGCAAGCCTATGAAAGTATAATGGCATTATTTGTTGATACCACATACCGCAGCAATAAAACTGAAATCATGGACGATTTTTCCATGAAAGGCGATTTGCTGCGTGATACTTTAGATAAGCTAGGGAACATTAACAAATGGCTTGGTGGAAATCGAGTGACTTTAAGTGGTGTAAAACGACTTTTAAAAGGAAAGTCAAAAGACAAAACATACACTATCATTGATTTGGGTTGTGGTCATGGTGACATTTTGAGGTTGGTTGCAGATTTTGGAAGAAAAAACAGTAGCAAGCTTCGATTAATAGGTGTTGACGCCAACCAAGATGCGATTGATTATGCTTCTGAATTATCAGCGGATTATCCCGAAATTAGATTCGAAAATCATGATATTTTTTCGAAAGAATTTCAAAACTTAGATTACGACATTGTTTTAGCCACCTTGTTTTTACACCATTTTAAAACCGAAGAATTAGAAGTGCTTTTGAAGCAATTATCAGGCAAAGCGAAATTAGGATTGGTAATTAACGACTTGCAAAGAAGTGAAATGGCTTACGGCTTATTTAAGTTATTAAGCTTGGTCATCTCAAACCAAATGATAGCCGAAGATGGGTTGACTTCAATTTTAAGAGCCTTCAAAAGAAAAGACCTAGAAAACCTATCTCAAAAATTAAACCTTAAATCTCAAATCCGTTGGAAATGGGCATTCCGCTACCAGTGGCTGATTTTTAATCAGAAATAAGATTGTCCCCTTGAGGGGACTTTAGGGGGTGTTTTTTAAAAGAAAAAGAAATAATAATTAATAAGATTCCTGCCTATGCAGGAAATAAATATGGCAGTACGCATAACATCAGTGGCAAAACAGTTGCCAGAGCATACAAGAGAAACCAAAGATATTCTACCTTTTGTAGAGCTGTGGCTAGATGGTCAAGAAGACCGTTTTAAAAGAAAAGTTTTAAAGATTTTTGAAAACGCTGCTGTTGACAAGCGCTATTCTATAATGGGACCAGAAGAGGTTTTTTTAAAAACATCTTTCGAAGAAAAAAATGATATTTACGTTAGAGAAAGCATAAAACTAGCAGAGAAAAGTTTCGTAAAGGCTTTGGACAAAGCAAGTCTTAAGCCAACAGATATAGACTATATCATCACCGTAAGTTGTACAGGGATTATGATTCCATCTTTAGATGCGTATTTGATAAATAGCCTAAGGATGAAACAAGATATTGTGCGCCTACCTGTAACCGAAATGGGTTGTGCTGCTGGTGTTTCAGGAATTATATACGCAAAGAATTTTCTCAAAGCAAATCCCAATAAACGCGCTGCTGTTATTGCTGTTGAGTCGCCAACAGCCACCTTCCAATTAGAAGATTATTCGATGGTAAATATTGTCAGTGCCGCTATATTTGGCGATGGTTGTGCAAGTGTTATTCTTTCGTCTTACGAGGATGAAGCTGGTCCAGAAATTAAAGATGAAGCCATGTATCATTTTTATGATGCCAACCACATGATGGGTTTTAAATTAAGAAACACAGGCTTACAAATGGTGTTGGACCAATCGGTACCACAAACCATTGCAGACCATTTCCCAAAAATCATACATCCATTTTTAGAAAAAAATAGCTTAACCATTGACGATATAGACCATTTGGTGTTTCATCCTGGCGGAAAAAAAATAGTTCAAACCGTTGAGGATTTATTCGGAGATTTAGGGAAAAATATAGATGATACTAAAGAAGTTTTACGACTTTATGGAAACATGAGTAGTGCTACGGTACTTTATGTTTTAGAACGATTTTTAGAACGTGATTTACCAAAAGGCGACAAAGGTATAATGCTTAGTTTTGGCCCTGGGTTTTCTGCACAACGAATATTATTAGAGTGGTAGTCTTCGACAAGCTCAGACTGACAAAAGAATTACGAATAGTATTTTAGTGTATTAATTAATGGAAAAAACCAATTTTATTATAAAATATAAAGACAAAATTAAAGTTAAATGTCATGCTGAGCTTGTCGAAGCATCTCAGTTTTAGATAAATTATGACTAAAGAATTTCAAGATAAAAAAGAGTGGGTATTAATCCTTGGAGGAAGCTCTGGTTTGGGCTTGGCAACTGCAAAAAAACTGGCTGGTCATGGACTTAATGTCTGTATTATTTACAGGAGTCCGCGTATGCAAGAAGAAACCATTCAAGCTGAATTTGAAATCATAAAAAATGAAGGCGTTGCTTTTAAATCCTTTAATACAGATGCTTTTAAACCTGAAAAAAGAGACGCTGTTATTAAAGCCTTAAAAACTGAATTTAGTACTAAACAAAAGATAAAAGTGTTGGTTCACAGTGTTGCCAAAGGCAATTTAAAGCCAATGGTTTCTCATGACAATTCCGTTTTAAAACACGATGATTTTGCTTTAACCATTAATGCGATGGGTATTAGCTTATACGATTGGACAAAAGCACTTTTTGAAGCCAATTTGTTTTCAGATGATTCAAGAATTATAAGTTTTACTAGCGAAGGCAATAGCAAAGCGTGGCAAAATTATGCCGCAGTTTCGGCAGCAAAAGTGACCTTAGAGGCTATTACCCGAAATATTGCTTTAGAATTTGCACCATACGGAATAAAAGCCAATTGCATTCAAGCAGGCGTAACAGACACATCGTCATTACGAATGATTCCTGGAAGTGAAAAAATTATAGAACACACCTTAAAACGAAATCCAAATAAGCGATTAACCTTACCGGAAGATGTGGCAAATGCTGTTTATTTATTAAGTAAAGA
>CAZBMY010000041.1:10384-13001 GCA_964492855.1 uncultured Flavobacteriaceae bacterium | reverse complement strand
GGTTTGGCGTATTATTTTTTTAAAGGTCATACAGAAAATGAAAACCAACAGCGACGTTATTTGCTTCAACGCGAATTGCAAAAGGAGGCACTTCCGCTTCGTCTACAAGCGTATGAACGGATGGCTCTTTTTTTAGAACGGATAGCACCAAATAAACTTATAGTAAGAGTACTGCCAACATCTTCAAATAAAGAAGATTATGAATCATTACTTATAGCTAATATTGAACAAGAATATGAGCATAATTTATCACAACAAATTTATATAACTGACGAATGTTGGAGCGTTATTAATGCTTCAAAAAATGCAACGATTCAGCTTATCAGAAAGTCTAGTTTAAGCGAAAAAGTTGACAACGCAAATAAGCTAAGAGAAGTTATTTTAACAAATCTCATGGACAAAGCCTCGCCTAGCAGTGCAGGACTTTCATTTATTAAAAAAGAAGTTAGTGAGATGTGGTAAAATCTTTACTGATGTTTTCGCTCAGCATAATCATAACCTTGCAGCCACCATTTTTCCATTAATTTCTTACTGAAAATCAAAGAGTTTTCCGTTAATGTGGTTGGCGTATAATACAAGTTGAGTTTAACGTTGTTATTTTTAGCCGCTAACTTGCCAATAATAATGTCATTCTTTTCTACTTGGTCTAATAAATGTCCAAACAGACTTATCATTAACGAAAATGGGTTTTTACCCAACACCTTTTGTCTATCTAAAGTTTCAGCCTCTAAAACAATAGCATCTACCTCAGTGGCGCCTCTTAAGATAGCTTCTCGTATTGGAATAACACTCCCTAAACCACCATCGGCATACTCATGCCCATTCCGCTTTGCTAAAGACATAAACGGGATGTAATTACATGATATCCATACCCAATCACAAAACTCTTCATAAGAACAATCTCTAATAGACTTATACTCTACTCGATTCATAGATAGATTAGCAACAGTTACAACCACGTCGTGTTTTATCGTTTTTATTTTCTGATATTCTTCAAAAGTGAAGTTCTTTTTTATATTTCGTTTCAGCGCTTTACTCTCACCAAAAGTTCTTTTACGTCGAATAAATTGCCATAAAGAGTTTAAAAAATCAATAGACACATATTCCCTATCCCCTTTTTTACGCTGAACAAATGGGCTAACACTAAAAATATCGTGTTGCTGCACATTGGTAAAAATATCATAGAGTTTACCTAGCTCTCCACATGCAAGATGTGGCACCAATAAACTTCCGGTAGAGGTTCCTAAAAACATATCGTAATTGCGCTTTTCACGCTCCATGAGGTATTGCGCTACACCACCTGCAAAAGCCCCTTTACTACCACCCCCTGAAATCACTAATGCGCGCATTATTTCTTTGTATTTAGTTCCTCTAATAATTGTTTTGCAAATTTAGACATTCGCCAATTGTGATGCGTTTTAAATTGCTCTAAATCCTCATTACATTCATCACCACAAGCATTTATTATTTTAAGATAATTAAACGCATTCATTCTTAACTCAGCATTGTAGTATGGCTTTGTGTAATTCTTAAGTTCTAAAAACATGTCTTGTTTACCAAAAGCGTTATACGCAGGCGTATTTAGATGAAGAAGTAACCAAAGTAATCGCACATTTTTATCAGTAAACCCTTGAATGTTTCGTGTCTTACTAAGGTATCTAACGCGCTCTTCAGGAAAGCTTTTCCAAAGATTATAAAGTGCATTCTCAATAGTAACATATGAGGCGTCATCCAAAAGCGATTCGTATTCCGTCTTTAAGTTTTTAGGTATGCGTCGCAAGTACTTTGAAATTGCCTGACGTACTTTTAAACCATTTTTAAATGTTGATTCATTTATCAGCTCAGGACGTTGCGATATGATTCTTGCTTTTGCATCATCAGAAATATCAGAATTCAAAGCCACTTCACAATCAAATTTAGGGTCGTCACATTGTACCTTAACATAGTCTTGAATATATCTTGACTGCTGATGAATATTTACAATAGCAGCCCTGTAGGGAAACGTCTTAGCTTCAATCCAAGTCTTTACAAATTGATTCAGGGATTTTCCATAATAACGTTCTACTTCCGAAATAAAATCATTGGTTTTTACATTAGCAAATTGATATTTCTCTAAATAAGAAGTTACAGATTTCCTAAAGACAGCATCACCAACATGTAGTCGTAAGGCATATAAAACCCATGCGCCGCGTTGATAAAACGTTAAACTACTAGATTTAGGATTAAGTAATGATGTGCTTTCGCCAGATTGATTCTGACGCTCTAATTCCTGAGCAGAACTATATAGTTTAAAATCAAAATAATCTTGGCCAAACACGTCTTTCTCAGCCAGCAAGGCATAATAGGTTGCAAACCCTTCTTGTAACCAATGATGCTCTCCTGAGCTTGCTGTAACCAAATCTCCAAACCATTGATGAGCCAATTCGTGCGCATTAACATTAACGTAGTTTTTATCATTAAATCCTATTGAATCTACTACAAATGCATCAGAGAATATGGTAAGACTCGTATTCTCCATACCTGCATATAAAAAATCGTGTACTGGCACCTGCTTATAATTTTGCCAAGGATATCTAAAACCAATTTCTTCTTCTAAGACATCAAATATTTGTTTGGT
>CAZBMY010000041.1:5651-10284 GCA_964492855.1 uncultured Flavobacteriaceae bacterium | reverse complement strand
TTCTTCATACTGTAAAACTACACAAGGATAAGACCAAAATGCAAATTTTAGAATATAAGTTTTAGATAAATGAATTAAATTCGCTTTATGAGCGTAAATCTTCAAACTCCTATCGATTATCTAAAAGGTGTTGGCCCAAACAGGGCGGATTTATTGCGCTCAGAACTTGGTATTCAAACGTATCAAGATCTTATTAATTTATTTCCAAATCGTTACATAGACCGAACACAATACTACAAAGTCAATGAATTACAACGAAACAATGCTGAAGTTCAAATTATTGGTGTAATAACAGGATTTAGGGAAATCGCTCAAAAAAGAGGAAAACGCCTAGTTGCTGACTTTAAAGACGACACCGGAATGATGGAACTTGTTTGGTTTAGAGGTCAAAAATGGATACGAGAAAGTCTCAAAATAGGTAAACCATACGTTATTTTTGGAAAAACGAACTGGTTTAGTGGTAAATATAGCATGCCACATCCTGATATAGAGTTGCTATCAGAACATGAGAACAACCTGCGTTCTGCAATGCAACCTATTTACCCATCAACAGAAAAACTCTCTAATAAAGGTATTACCAATAA
Source organism: uncultured Flavobacteriaceae bacterium (assembly GCA_964492855.1). Classification (GTDB taxonomy): domain Bacteria; phylum Bacteroidota; class Bacteroidia; order Flavobacteriales; family Flavobacteriaceae; genus Winogradskyella. The sequence goes on along the minus strand of CAZBMY010000041.1, from coordinate 9,700 downwards.
AGTAGTTTCAAAAATAATGCAACAACTATTTCTAGAAACAAAAGGACGCTTTGTAGAAACTTTACCTGAAACCTTGAAAGGAGAATTAAAATTAATCTCAAAATCTGATGCGCTTTTAAATATTCATTTTCCAAAAACTTCTAAGCTTTTAGCGAGAGCACAATTCCGATTAAAATTTGAAGAATTATTTTACATACAATTACAACTAATTCTAAAAAACCTCATACATAAATCTAAAATAAAAGGATTTCCTTTTGCAGAGGTTGGCGATTACTTCAATACGTTTTTCAAAGACTATTTACCATTTGAATTAACCAATGCTCAGAAACGTGTTTTAAAAGAAATTCGAGCGGATTTAGGGAGCAATGCTCAGATGAATCGCCTTTTGCAAGGCGATGTAGGCTCAGGAAAAACAATAGTCGCCTTTATGTCAATGCTTATGGGGCTTGACAACGGTTTTCAATGCTGCTTAATGGCGCCGACTGAAATTTTGTCAGTTCAGCACTATAATGGATTATTTGAATTATGTAAGATACTGAATATCAATATTTCATTATTAACAGGTTCAACTAAAACTTCAGAAAGAAAAATAATTCATGAAAATCTAGAAAACGGTAATTTACAGATACTAATTGGCACGCATGCCTTGCTTGAAGATAAAGTGAAATTTAAGAATTTAGGACTTGCTATCATCGATGAGCAACATCGTTTTGGAGTTGCTCAAAGAAGTAAACTTTGGAAAAAAAATACATCACCGCCTCACATTTTAGTTATGACTGCAACACCAATTCCAAGAACATTGGCTATGGCTGTTTATGGTGATTTAGATATTTCTATAATTGACGAATTACCTGCTGGTCGAAAACCAATAAAAACGGTTCATAGATATGATAATAATCGACTTAAAGTTTTTAGATTTATTAGAGATGAGATTACTAAAGGTCGACAAGTTTATGTTGTCTACCCATTAATTCAAGAAAGTGAAAAAATGGATTATAAAGATTTAATGGATGGTTACGAGAGTATTTCAAGAGAATTTCCGATGCCAGACTATCAAATCTCTATTGTTCATGGCAAAATGAAGTCAGCGGATAAGGATTATGAAATGCAACGCTTTGTTAAAGGCGAAACAAATATCATGGTAGCAACTACGGTTATTGAGGTTGGCGTTAACGTACCTAACGCTTCAGTTATGATTATTGAGAGTGCCGAACGTTTTGGTTTGTCTCAATTACACCAATTACGAGGACGTGTTGGCCGTGGTGCAGAACAGAGTTATTGCATTTTAATGACTAGCCATAAACTCAGTAATGATAGCAAAACACGCTTGGAGACAATGGTACGTAGTAGTGATGGCTTTGAGATTGCAGAAGTTGACTTAAAACTTCGTGGTCCAGGAGATATTATGGGTACACAACAAAGCGGTATATTAAATCTTAGAATTGCTGACATCGTAAAAGATAAAGACATTTTGCAACAAGCTCGTTATAATGCAAAACAAATACTAAAAATAGACCCAAGCTTATCCTCTCTAGAAAATGCAGTTATTCTTGATACTTATAGACAAATGAGTAAGTATCGTAATATTTGGAATTATATTTCATAAAAAAAAGGCCTGGCCACCAACCATTACCAGGCCTCCAAAACATAATTTCTCGTGTTTTGATGAATGAAGAATTTTTATTTTTAAGACGTTACCTCCTTCAAACCCTTCTCTGCACTTGCTTTCACACGAGCATTAGGATTTAACGACAACGCTTTTTTATAATGCTTAGCTGCCATTTTTTTATCGCCTTTAGCTTTATAACCATCGGCTAAACTACTATGCCAATTGGCATTTTTAGAATCTTTAGCTAGATTGGTATTGAAATATTTAATAGCACGATTATAGTCTTTTGCATTAATCATAGCATATCCCATACGGTTCACTTGCGCTGGCGTAGCTAATGTTAATGCTTCATCCATTGTAGTACCAAAACCTTCACTATCCCCTTTTTTCTGTAAAATCTGAGCTTTAATTGCCAGGCCATTAACTGTTTTTTGACTAAAGAATTGCCCTTCTAAAGCATTGTTTATCCAGCCAAGAGCTTCATCTAAATCTCCTCCATTATTCATAGCAAAATTTGCTGCTTGCTCCCAATTTTGTCTTGTAAATCCTTTTTGACCTTTAAATTGACTGCGAATATCATTCATTACAATATCTGCTACATCAACTTCTATTTTAAAATCGAATGCTTTCTTTTCCCACTTTAAAGACGCTGTTGTAGAGGTCGGTGTGACAACATCAAAGGCATAAGTTAATGTTTCTTCATGCGGAATGTCTTTCACCGTAATATCAGTATTTAAAACATCGTTAGCTGGGTCGTAGAAATAACTTCCCCAAGCATCTTTATCTTTAGATAAAATAAGCGCAGCACTATTAGCATCTTTAACATTAAGGTGCAAACCATAAGTTCCTGCTGCAACAGATTGCCCTTGCACTTTAACATCATGTTCAAAAGTAATAGTTGTGTTCTCATCCGCACCTGCACGCCATGGTGCTGCTTTAGATGTTCCAAAACCTAAGTTATTAAGTCCAAATGGCACGAGTTTTCCCCATACTTCTCTTCCTCGAACACTAGGTCTAGAATACGTAATAGTAATGTCTGTTGTTCCTACACGTTGTGTTGCAGATGCTTTTTGACTTCCACTCGGTAAATTAAGCTGGGCAGATACAGAAAAAGAAGCACATATCAGCAATAGTGTAAAAACAGTAGTAATTGTTTTTTTCATTTTTTAAATTGGTTTAATTAGTTATACCAAATTAGAACCATTTTACATGCATTGCTGTTATGGAGATGTTAAAGAAAATACAACTGCTGTTAATTAACGTATTATTAAGAACTGAGTAAAATCTCATTATATTTGACTTTAAATAATTCTGTTTACGCTAAAACTATGCTCCACTTAAAATTAGAAACCGACCCACGTTGGGTTACTGTTGTAGAATCTAATATTGAAGAAATTCTTGTAGACCATGCATGGTGTGAACAAAAAGCAGCAACTAATGCTATAACTATTATTACCCATAATAGCGAGTATGAAGACTTAGTCACACAACTTCTAGAACTGGCAAAAGAAGAATTAGAGCATTTTCAGATGGTACATAACATTATAAAAGAACGAGGCTATACGCTTGGTCCAAAACGAAAAGACCATTATGTGAATCAATTATTCCGGTTTATGAATCGTGGTGGTAACAAACTCCAAAGTATGGTAGACAGATTGTTGTTTTCGGCAATGATTGAAGCACGTAGCTGCGAACGTTTTAAACTGCTAGCGCAACGCATCAGTGACCCTGAACTCTCTAAGTTCTATTATGATTTAATGGTAAGTGAAGCTGGTCATTACACCGTTTTTATAACGTTTGCCAGAAAATATGGTAAAGGTATTAACGTCGAAAAACGCTGGAAAGAACTCGTAGAGTTTGAAGGCGAAATTATAAAGAGTTATGGAACATCAGAGACCATACATGGTTAAGTCATCATTATATTGAAAACCGTTTCATTAAATACCTTTACCTATTTCGTCATTTTATTATACATGACGCAATATTCAAATTCTCAAAGCTCAAGAGTATTAGCCAAGTTTGAGCCAAAAAACGGAGGATATTTAGTCTTTATAGGTCAAGACCTTGGAGCTGTTGGTGGATTTGATGATTATAACAATGGGTATTGTGACTATTTCGACATGCCGGCTGGCATTACATTCTATAGCAACTTATCACCTGGTGACGAGTCTTTCGGGTATTATAACCAAGGTAATGACGGGCTAAAAACTAAAGCCAATTGGGGCGCTGGGGATAGTTGTGGCGAATCCTACCTTAATAATAAAAAATTTAATAATAGCGTGTTTGCTATTGGACTCTCTTTAGTTAACCATGAAAAAGCTATTGCAAAAGGCAAGCATGACCAACTTATTAAAGAATTGGGCGAATGGATAAAGTCTACACAACGACCTGTGTTTTTAAGAATTGGATATGAGTTTGATGGCTGGGACTGGAACCATTA
>CAZBMY010000041.1:0-5551 GCA_964492855.1 uncultured Flavobacteriaceae bacterium | reverse complement strand
GACCTGTGTTTTTAAGAATTGGATATGAGTTTGATGGCTGGGACTGGAACCATTATAGCAGAAAGCATTACTTAAAATCCTGGCAACGCATACATAGCATATTTAAAACTATTAATGTATCTAATGTTGCCTTTGTATGGCAATCTAAAGGTACTGGCTCTGACCAAACCATTTTAGAAGACTGGTATCCTGGTGATGATATTGTAGATTGGTGTGGTTACTCCTATTTTGGCAACCCTGATACGGAAATGCTAGCTTTTGCCAGAACTCATAATAAACCCGTATTTATAGCTGAAGCAACACCAATCAGAGAATTTGGTGGACTATATTACAACTCAAAATTAACAAACCCTGAAGTAGCAAAAAAATTATGGAATCAATGGTTCATACCTTTTTTTAAAACCATTAATGATAATAGTGATGTAATTAAAGCCATAAGTTATATTAATGTGAATTGGCCTTCTCAACCCATGTGGCTAAATAACGCTATCTTTAAGAACGTAGACTCAAGATTGCAAATGAGTGATTATGTGAGTCGAAAATGGAAAGAAGAATTGGCAAAACCTAATTACATAAAAGCCTCGAAAAGTTTATTTAACGACTTAAAACAATAAACTATGCTAACTAAAATAGGCCAAAGGTTCACAGACCTTTTTACTAAATATATGCCGAGCGCATTTGTTTTTGCACTAATCTTAACTTTATTCACCGCGCTTTTAGCTTATGCATTCGCAGACGCGAACTCAATAGATATTATTGAAGCTTGGTATAAAGGATTTTTTGACCTTTTAGAGTTTGGGATGCAAATAACTCTAATTATCATCACAGGCCTTAGCATTGCTTTATCGCCGTTAATTGGAAAAGGTATTGATAAGATTGCTAAAAAGATTTCAAACCCAAACACAGTATATATTATCGTAGTTTTCACCGGTGCATTGTTAAGTCTTATAAGTTTTGGATGGATTGTTATCGCCGCTGTTTTAGCTAGAGAACTTGCCATAAGGATTAAAGGTGTTAACTATCCCTTTTTGGTGGCTTGTGTATATTTCTCTGGAGGTAGTTGGGTTTGCGGCTTATCTAGTTCTATACCATTACTCTTAAACACAGAACAAAATTTTTTGATAGAAGGCGATGTTTTATCTGAGGTAATTCCTACTTCTGAAACATTAGGATCTTCGCTAAATCTAGCAATGCTTGGCTTGTTTTTAGTTATTGCTCCACTCATAGCGTATATTATTATTCCAAAAGTTACTAGTTTTAGAGAACTGAAAGATATGCTAAAAGAGACCCCTTCCGAACCAACAAAAAGTATAACCGAAGAATCTAAAAGCCTAACACTTCCGTTCAAAGCTGTATCAGATTCCTTAAATAACAGTTGGATTCTCCAAACCTTAGTAGGTCTAATGGGTGTTACTTATATTGTCTACTATTTTTACAATAACGGTTTTGACCTCAACTTTAATATTATGATATTCATTTTTATCATAGTAGGTCTTTTATTGCACAAAACGCCTATGTGTTATAGTATTGCTATGAAACGTTCTAGTAGTAATATATCTGGCATATTATTTCAATATCCTTTTTATGCAGGGATTATGGGGATTATGCTACATACAGGATTGGGTAGTAACATAGCAGAACTAATTTCTTCAGTTGCTACAACGCAGTCTTATCCATTTTTATCATATATAACGGGAGGCGTAATTAATTTTGCCATTCCGTCTGGCGGTGGTGAGTATGCCGTTATTGGCCCAAGCATTTTAGAAGCCGTAAAAGCAATCGGCGTAGGATTACCTGCAGACCAAGTAACAGCTATGATTTCTAGAGCCTCATTATCTATAGCTTATGGCGAAAGCTTAACTAACCTATTACAACCGTTTTACTTACTTATTATTTTTCCTGTTATGGGAAAAGGGATTAAAATACAAGCTCGTGATGTGATGGGCTATTTAGTAATACCATTTGTGATTTTGTTTGTTATACAAGCTTTAATGGTGACTTATATGCCGCTTTAGAAGATTTGAAATTACGCATTTTTACGGATTGACTTTGCAGTTAATAACAATCAAACATTTAACAAGAGCGTTTTAATTCTAGATACAAAAACTGAAGAATTTATAGTAATTGAAAATTAAAATTTATTCATTGATTAACTTAGTAACAAACCCTTCAAAATCAGCTTTAAACTCAGTATACTTGTCACCAGTAGCTGGGCCATTAAATCCTGTATGAATCTTACGCACTTTTCCTTTTTTATCAATAAAAATTGACGTCGGATAAGATATAATATGATTAAGCATTGGTAGTTTTTCTGCAGCTTTTTCTTTGTCATCCGTACCGTATTGTGCTAAGAGAATAGGGTATTCTATATTAAGCTTATCACGAAGACGTTTTATACTCTTCATGGCTTTTTCTTCTGTTTTAGCGTATTCAAAAGCCAAAGCTATAATTTCAAAATCTTTGTCTTTATTGGTTTCGTAAAACCTGGTGTAATATTTACTTTCATCCAAACAGTTAGGACACCAAGTTCCCATAATTTGTACAACCACAACTTTATCTTTAAAGCGAGCGTCCGCTAAAGATACTTGATTTCCGTTTTCATCAGGAAACGTAAATTCTAAGCTATCATAGCCGTCTTTTAAAAACGTTAGACTATCCGCACTTGGTAATTCGTAATCTGCGTTTCGTTTGGCTATAAAAGGCTCCTTCCAATGGTTACCTGAATAGAATTGACCTCTCATTGTACTATCTGTTACTTTTGCTGTAAACAAAAAAGCATGAGCGCCATCAAACGTCGATAGCTTCATAGTATCTCCATCTAAAACACCTTCTAAATAACGGTAATCTCCAGTTGTAGTTCTAAATGTACCCGTTACATGTCCCCCATCTTGTTCAAATATACCTTTAGCAATGTATTCATCACCTTCAATACCTTGACTAAACACAGTTTCCCAGACTCCAGAAACATCACCTTTTGAGCTTGATTGACTTTTAAAACGATTTGTGTTTTCAAATTCTGCTGAAAATGGTACAAAACGATCTAGGCTCTCTTTTATAAATTCACCTTTAAGATTATTACCTTCAAATTTTGCCGCTATATAACCTTCAAAAACAGGAGCTTTTATAAATATAGAATCATTTCTGTATTCAACTTCATCGACTTCAATTCGCTCATCTGCATTAAGAATGGTTAAAGATTGTGGCGAAGTTACTTCAAACAAAAAAGGGAGGTCTTCATTATCTTGCACACTAAGCACAGCTCTGTAAGTACCATTTCTTAATGTTGTCTTAGCATCTTCGTTTTTGCAAGAAGCTAATAATAAAGTAATTATAAATAAAGGCAAATATCGCATTGAAAAAGATTTGTAATAAGGTTCGAAATAACAATAAATACCTTACATAAAAAAACTAATAATCAATGTTAACTACATTAATCCTATATATAGATCTAAAAAGTAATTTAATTTTTAGCTTACACATTTCTTTAGCTATATAGTATTTTTATCTTTGTGCCTTGAATAAATTGAACTATGAAGATTTCATACAACTGGCTAAAGCAGTTTATAAAGATAGATTGGAACGCCGAGAAAACTGGCGAATTGTTAACTGACCTTGGATTAGAAATTGAAGGTATAGATACTTACGAATCTGTAAAAGGAGGACTCAAAGGTATAGTCGTTGGTGAAGTATTGACTTGTGTACAACACCCAAATGCCGACAGACTTAAGCTAACAACTGTAAATATTGGAGCAGAAGAACCTTTACAGATTGTTTGTGGTGCACCAAATGTGGCAGCAGGACAAAAAGTACCAATAGCAACTGTTGGCACTACATTATATACACCAGAAGGTGAAGCTTGGAAAATAAAAAAAGGAAAAATACGTGGTGAAGAAAGTCATGGCATGATTTGCGCTGAAGACGAAATTGGTCTTGGAGCATCTCACGATGGCATAATGGTGTTGGATAGTGATACAAAAGTAGGAACACTAGCTGCAGACCTATTTAAAATTGAAAATGATGAAATTTTTGAAATTGGTTTAACGCCTAATCGCGCGGATGCCATGAGTCACTTTGGTGTAGCTCGTGACCTCAAAGCTGGTTTATTACAAAAAGAAGTCCCATTAGAACTCATTACACCTTCAGTAAGCTCTTTTCATGTTGATGCACGGTCTCTAAAGATTGATGTTGATGTAAAAGATAAAGACAAAGCACCTAGATATTGTGGTGTTACAATTTCGGGGCTTAAAGTTGAAGCCTCTCCGAATTGGATTCAAAATCGTTTAAAGTCTATTGGCCTCTCTCCTATTAATAACGTTGTAGATATCACTAATTATGTATTACATGAGTTAGGGCAGCCATTACATGCCTTTGATGCTAATAAAATTTCTGGTAATAAGATTGAAGTTAAAACATGTAAATCCGGAACTAAGTTTACAACATTAGACGACGTCGAGCGCAAACTACATGAAGAGGATCTAATGATTTGTGATGCCGAAAAACCACTATGCATTGCCGGAGTGTTTGGAGGTATCGACTCTGGTGTAACTGAGAATACAACCAATATCTTTTTAGAAAGTGCGTATTTTAATCCTGTTAGCGTTCGTAAAACAGCAAAACGTCATGCATTAAATACCGATGCTTCGTTCCGTTTTGAGCGTGGTATCGACCCAAATCTTACAGAATATGCGCTTAAACGTGCAGCTCTACTCATAACTGAAATTGCTGGTGGTGAAATATCTAGTGACATCTCTGATACGTATCCCAATAAAATTAAAGATTTTGAGGTACGATTGAGTTTTGATAAAGCAAAAAAACTTATTGGAGAAGAAATACCAAGAGAAACCATAAAGAGCATTTTAACATCGCTTGATATAAAAGTAAATAATGTTACAGAAACAGGTCTTGGACTTACAGTGCCAGCATACAGGAACGATGTACAACGTGAGGCCGATATTATCGAAGAAATTCTTCGTGTTTACGGCTATAACAATGTTGGTACAACAGAAAAATTGAATGCGTCCATTTCTAATTCTACCCGCTTTGAAGATTTTAAACTTCAGAATGTTATTGGTAACCTATTAGCATCTCAAGGCTTCTTTGAGATTATGGCAAATTCATTAACTACACCAAAATATGTAGAGTTAAGTGAAGATTTAAACCCAGCGCATAATGTAGAAATGCTAAACCCTTTAAGTAATGATTTGGGTGTGATGCGTCAGTCATTATTATTTTCAGGATTAGAAGCTGTGTCTTATAATATTAATAGAAAGCGTAGTGATTTAAAGTTGTTTGAATTCGGAAAAACGTATCATCAATACGCTGAACAACGCGAAGAACACAAACATCTAACATTATTTGTAACAGGCAACAAGTCTGAAGAGCGATGGAATTCTGATGTATCCCCAAGTGACTTCTTCTATCTAAAAGCAACTGTTGAGGCTCTTTTAGAACGTCTTGGAGTAAACCGATTAAAGTCTTCACCTATTAAATCTGATGTGTTTAGTGAAGGTATGAGCTTATCTTTAGGCAAAAAGAAAATGGTAGATTTTGG
>CAZBMY010000040.1:10116-13083 GCA_964492855.1 uncultured Flavobacteriaceae bacterium | reverse complement strand
CATTTTTTTATTAGTTAAACTAGGTGCTATTAATTATTTTTGCGCAACGAATAAATTTCTGACAACAAATGAATTTACACGAATATCAAGGAAAAGAATTATTGAGTAGTTTCGGTGTACGTATCCAACGTGGTATAGTAGCTCAAACTGCTGACGAAGCAGTAGATGCTGCAAAAAAACTAACTGAAGAAACTGGTACAGGATGGCATGTTATTAAGGCACAAGTTCATGCTGGTGGACGTGGAAAAGGAGGTGGCGTAAAGCTCGCTAAAAATCTTGACGAAGTTAAAAGTATCGCCGGAGATATTATTGGTATGGATTTGGTAACACCGCAAACTTCAGCAGAAGGTAAACGTGTACATCAAGTACTTGTTGCGGAAGATGTATATTACCCAGGCGATAATGAGCCAGAAGAATATTATATGTCTGTACTTTTGAATAGAGCTACAGGAAGAAACATGATTATGTATTCTACTGAAGGAGGAATGGATATCGAAACTGTTGCTGAAGAAACACCACACTTAATTTTTACAGAAGAGATAGACCCTGCATTAGGATTATTAGGTTTCCAAGCAAGGCGTGTAGCCTTTAACTTAGGTTTATCTGGTACAGCCTTTAAAGAAATGACAAAATTTGTTTCTGCATTATATACTGCTTATGTTAAATCTGATGCTGCTTTATTTGAGATTAATCCAGTGTTGAAAACAAGTGATAATAAAATAATGGCCGTAGATTCTAAAGTTACTTTAGATGGTAATGCTTTATTTAGACATAAAGATTTAGCCGAATTACGTGATAAACGTGAGGAGAACGCTGTTGAGGTTGAAGCTGGTGAACATGGACTAAATTATGTAGATTTAGACGGTAACGTTGGTTGTATGGTTAACGGTGCAGGTTTAGCTATGGCAACCATGGATTTAATTAAACAAGCTGGTGGAGAACCTGCAAACTTCCTAGATGTTGGTGGTACTGCTGATGCAGCTCGTGTAGAGATTGCTTTTGAACTTATTTTAAGAGATCCAGCAGTAAAAGCTATTTTAATAAATATTTTTGGTGGAATTGTACGTTGTGATCGTGTAGCACAAGGTGTAATTGATGCATATAAAAATATGGGTAACATTAACGTACCAATAATTGTACGTTTACAAGGTACAAATGCAGATATTGCAAAGAAACTAATTGATGATTCAGGCTTAGATGTTATGAGTGCTACTGAATTTCAAGAAGCAGCTGATAAAGTACAACAAGTACTAGCATAATAGAATACTAAACTTATAAAAAGAGCAACTTAATTGTTGCTCTTTTTTTGTGCTTTTTTCTCACCTTTTTTCGGCATTGGTCCTCGAAGATGAATAATAAGACCATTTAAAAAATTACGTAAAATTTGATCACCACACTCCATATATTTAGGGTGGTTTTCATTTCTAAAGAAAGCATTTAATTCACTTTTTGAGATCCTAAAATCAACAAGAGCTAAAATCTTAACCATATCATCATCACGGAGTTTATGCGCTACTCGAAGCTTCTTGAAAATATCGTTATTAGTCATAAATATTAGTGTATTTATTTGATTTAAAGAAAGTTGTGTGAATATTAGATTGATAAAAGCGTAATAATACCGATAAAGTACATTAAACTTTTCGACAAGATACAGTTTATCCATGATAATAAAATCTAGTGTCTACTTAAATTTGTTTTATACAAAAACCCTCTGAATATTTATAATGATTAATCGCGTTGAAAAATTGAGTTTGCTGTCTGAGATGATTGCATTTGCGCAGAAGGATGAAAATATAAAATCTATTGAACATAAGTTTTTGTTGAGTATAGCTAGACAACTAGAAATATCAGATTCTGATTTCAACTACCTTTTTAAGAACCCTGTAACGTATGTGAATTTAAAATCGCATAGCGAACGTATTGTTCAGTTTCATCGCCTTATTTTATTAATGAATTTAGACCAAAACACATCCACTAAGCAATTGGTTAAAATTCATAATTTTGGATTACGTATGGGTTTAAGTCAAGAATCTATAAATCGTGTTTTAGATTTAATGGAAAGTTTTCCGAATAAAATTGTACCACCAGATTTTTTAATCGATATATTTAAAGTTCAGTATAACTAGTAGTTACTTTACTTTTAATTTCTCCAAGCGGTCTTGATAAGCCGTAATTTCATCCCTAAAACGTGCTGCTTCTATAAAGTCTAATGCTTTTGCAGCTTGTTCCATTTGTTTTCGAGTTTCTCTTATTTTCTTTTCTAGTTCTCCTTTTGTTAAGTATTTACTCTCCGGTTCTGCCGCAAGTTTTGCATCTAGTTCAGTTCTATAAGTACTGACAGAGTTTTTTGCTAACGCACTATCTAAACTTTTATTTAAAGCTTTAGGAACGAGATTATGTTCTGTATTGTATGCTACTTGTTTTTCGCGACGATAGTTAGTTTCATCTATAGTTTTTTGCATGCTTTTTGTAATGATATCTGCGTACATAATTGCTCTTCCGTTAAGATTTCTCGCAGCTCTACCTACAGTTTGAGTTAACGAACGCGTGCTGCGCAAAAATCCTTCTTTGTCAGCATCTAAAATTGCTACTAGAGACACTTCTGGTAAATCTAAACCTTCACGAAGTAAGTTGACACCAACTAAAACATCGAAAACACCTTTTCGTAAATCTTGCATAATCTCTACACGTTCTAATGTATCAACATCGCTATGTATATAACGGCATCGAATAGAAATACGACTTAGGTATTTTACCAATTCTTCGGCCATACGTTTGGTAAGTGTTGTTACTAAAGTGCGTTCATCTTTTTCTACACGATTTTGTATCTCTTCAATAAGGTCATCAATCTGATTAAGACTTGGTCTAACCTCAATAATTGGGTCAAGTAGACCTGTAGGTCTAATAACTTGCTCAACATAGATACCATCTGTTTTTTGCATTTCATAATCGGCAGGAGTTGCAGAT
>CAZBMY010000040.1:4310-10016 GCA_964492855.1 uncultured Flavobacteriaceae bacterium | reverse complement strand
CCAGAACAATAACCGAGTTCTCGTATCATCTCTAAATCAAATTCTGTGCGTTCTTTTAAGCGTTTGGCTTCAAGATGTTTACCAATATCTTTAAAATAATCGTGTTGTTTTACTAAATCATCTTGAATACTATGAATTGCATTCTGAAGTACATCAGGAGATGTTACAAACATATTTGCAGGATATATGTTTAGTCTATCGTAGCGTTCAATAATTTCTTGTGTATGCGGGTTGAATGCTTCAATGTCTTCAATTTCATCTCCAAAGAAATGAATTCTAAAAGCGTTGTCTGAATATCCTGGAAATACATCAACGGTATCGCCTTTAATTCTAAAATTACCATTTTTAAAATCAGCTTCAGTACGCGAATACAAACTTTGCACCAACATATGAAGTAATTTTGTTCGAGAAATGACCTGATCACGTTCTAGGCTGATTACATTTTTCTGAAACTCCACAGGATTCCCAATACCATACAAACAGGATACAGAAGCAACGACTAAAACATCTCTACGCCCCGATAGGAGTGAAGACGTAGTGCTTAGACGCATCTTTTCAATTTCTTCATTGATGGATAAATCTTTTTCAATATAAACACCAGAAACAGGGATATAAGCTTCAGGTTGATAGTAATCATAATAGGATACAAAATATTCAACAGCATTATCTGGAAAAAACTGTTTAAATTCTGAATATAATTGTGCAGCTAAAGTTTTATTATGCGCTAAAACTAGGGTAGGGCGTTGCACTTTTTCAATAACGTTGGCAACGGTAAATGTCTTCCCTGAGCCAGTAACACCAAGTAATGTTTGATATCTTTCGTTATTTTCAATGCCTTCAGCTAATTGATTTATAGCTAGTGGCTGGTCACCTGTAGGTTTAAACTCTGATTGAATCTTAAATCGCATAGTACAAAGTTACGATAAAGAACAAGGTTATAAAAGCAATGCTATTTACCGTTTTAAGGCAAAATGCCCAGTAAATGTTTGTCCATTGCCAAAGTTAGCTGTAAACCAATAATCTGTATTAGGAAGTTTATTGCCGTTATATGAGCCATCCCATCCAGAGCTATTTGCATCTTGAGTTGTTATAAGTTTTCCAAAACGATTGTAAATACTGACAATTAGATTAGGGTATAAGTCAAAGTTTACGCCATCTAATTTCCAGAAATCATTCTGTCCATCTCCATTAGGCGTGAAAAATTTCGGAAAGCCAAGAACTGAAAAGATTTGAGATACAATGCCACAACCATTTTTATCTCTTACATAAACAGTATGAAAGCCAGGATTTATATTACTAAATACGTTTTCATCTTGATAGAATCCATTCTCAAAATCAAGATTATACTCATAGTCTCCACTTCCTGAAACAGATATAATTATTGTATTTGTAGCATTGACGCCTATTACATCAATATCATTTATTTCTACTATTGATGAGGGTAATACTGTAATATCTCTTGTAGCACTACATCCGTTAGGGTCTGTAATAATAACGGTGTATATTCCTGTTTCATTAATATCTATAAAAGATGTTGTTGTTACTAAAGTAGTACCATTTAACTGCCATTCGTAGAAATAATTATTTGGTAAATCATTTAATACTCCTCCTAATAGGCGGATAGTTTCGGGGAATGTATCGGTACAATAGATGATGGTTTCGTCTTCTGAAATTTCTGGTGTAAATTTCACAGATAGATTAACTTCAGAAATGGCATAGCAATCACTACCGCTTTCTACTTTCACAAAAATTGTTTCAGCATCTGGAATGCTATTTTCATAGTTTATTGGTAAAGCATTTCTATCGGAAAAAGCATCATTTTCGTTTTCAAAAAATGAGACAACAGCACCTACAGGAATTTGATTAGCAATTGCCATGTTAACTTCGTCCAAATTAAATGTGGTTAACCCATCTAATTCACCAAAATCACAAGCTTCAATAAGAGGAATTGTTAAGATATTATTTGAGATTCGAAGCTCTATTTCTGCAATATCAAAGCATCCAAAATTATTTTCAACTTTAACAAATACAACTTGGTTTACAATAGTATTCTCAAAGTCTTCAGGATTTTGAATAGGGTCATCACCGCTCATCGCTGCAGCTTCTGATAAAAAGAAATTAGTAATACTGAGGTCGGGATTGTTGTTTAGTATCTCTGAAACAGCATCAATGAGATTAAAAAACGTCAATCCGTCTTGGTCCAAATCACATTCTGTAACTACAATATCAGTAATTATTGGATTTTGAGAATATTCAATAACAACTTCACCATTTGCAACGCAAGAACCACCTAGAAATACTTCGACTGCATAAGTGCCTGCTTCTGAGACTTCAAATTCAAAACAAGCAGCGCATGGCATCGTGTTTTGTGGAATGCCATCTCTATACCATATGTAAGTGCCACCATCAATAAATGCATTTAGTGTAAGTATATCATCTTCGCATAGAGGGTTATCGGTAGCTAATAATCTGTCTAAGCCTAAATCTACAGATAGATTAAAACTCCCTGCTTCGAGGAATACTGCAGAATCAAACCTAAAGTTTTGTTCATCAGCTATAACCAGTTTTACATGATAACTTTCCCCAGGAATAATTGTAGCTGTAGCTGTTAAAATATCTGTTTGCCCATTAAAATTTATCGGAGCAACAACGCCATTGTAATTACCAAAAAAAATTTCGTTTTGTGGTGGACAACTGCCAGCAACACCTGGAGTTACTGTGGTTGCTTTTACTGGTGTCGAAGTACCTGGGACTAGAGCAATATTCTCATATGGGTCTGAAGTACCTGTAGGTCTAATTAGAAAACCAAATAAGTCTGAAAACACACAACTATTAGGGTTTCCTTCCTGGTATTCTTCTGATGCAAAAATATATCTAAAACTAACTTGCTCAGTAATTGCAATAAAGTCAAACTCTAAAATTGTAGCGTTAAAGGTATTACTCTCGTCTAATGCAACTTCTAAATCATTGTCACCACCCCAACCTGGAGCATCGTCATCACTCAGAGAATCATTAGGCCCAGGTACATTACTTAATCTGCCAGTACTTAAAACAATACCTCTTTCAAAAGGAAACGTTGTGCCAGTTGCATCAAATGTTCCATAACTAAACTCAGCACCATTAAAATCTCCACTTACAGCATTGGTAACAACAACATTCTCTATACAATCGCTATCAATTAAAACATCCTCTATAAGTTGTTGAGGATTTAGTGATTGACTATCTACAGTTATATTATTCTGGGAAGATATAATTGAACATAAGAGTAAAAAGAATACTAAAAAAGTATATTTCATAGGAGGATTAAAAATACTTACAAATATAAGAATAAGCTTAAACTGACAAATTTTTGAACTCTTATCTTCTGAGCGCAAAATGTCCTTTTACTGTAAATTCTATACCACCTTGTCTTACATCTGCAGAGTACCAATAATCAGTTGCAGGCATTAAATTACCATTGTAAGTACCGTCCCATCCTCTAGAGTTATAATTTAATGTTTTGAGAAGTTTGCCATATCTATCAAAAATATGAACAACAGTTCCGGGGAGTGTTTCTACACCTATAATATGCCAAGTATCAAAAGCGCCATCGTTGTTTGGTGTCATAAATTTTGGGGCATCAATAACTAAAACTTCTCGTGTAACAGAAGCACAACCATTTCGGTCAATAATAGTTAATACATGGTAACCAAGATTTACATTTTCAAAAACACCTGTTGATTGAGGCTCACGATCATCTAGCTGAAAAATATAATCTCCAATACCTGATACGGTGATTGTAATATTATTTGGGTCTGAAAAATCTACTTTTTCAACCACCTCAATCGTCGCTGGTTCAGATTCTATAATATTAAATTCTGAAGTGGAGGTACATCCATTTGCTGTGGTTACAGTAACACTATAGCTTCCGATTTCTGTAATTTCTATTTCGGATGATACTTCACCAGTAGACCATTCATACATGTCGCCAGTAAACCCTGTATCTGCGCTAACTACTAGTGGAAAGTTTTCAGGGCAAATTGCTTGGTCTGGAATATCTACAATAGGTCGAGGATTAATAATAACACTAAATTGCGTTACATCATAACACTGAGTTAAGGTATTGGTAACCCTTGCAAAAATGATTTCATTGTTTGTTGTATTGTAAGGACTTTCTAATGCACCAATATTTTGTTGAGCTTCTACATCAGAATTATGGTAAGTTACATTAAAAACCGCTTCACTTTGACCACCTAAAATAGTGCTTGTTTGTTCTTCTAAATCGAAGAACAACCGTTCGTCAAAATCATTATCACAATCTTCTAAATTAGGAGGCGTATTTGCTACAGGTAAGTCATTTACAATAAGCATAAATGGATATACATAGAAGCAACCTGTATCTGAATCTTCTAAACGCGCATAAATAATATCATTACTAGTTTGATATGTATAGTCTGTTGAGATAGAATTGTTTCCAGCTATTGCATCGGTATCGTTATTATAATATGAAATGATAACACCTTCCGAATTGTTAACTATAATTGTATTTACAAAACTTAAGTCGTAACTATTTGTAACATTATCACAAGTTTCAACGGTCTGAAAATCGTTAAATTCTGGTGGTATATTTACATTTAATTCAATAGGTAATATTAACGGACAATTAAAATCTGTATTGGTAACTTTTACAAAAACAGTTTGTGGATTTGTTATATTGACAAAAGTTTCAGGGTTGTCTATAGGTGCATTATCATTTTCTGCATCGTCAATAGATTCAAAATAAGATACTACAACATTATCTTGTCTAATATCCAAAATGTTAATTTCAGCATCGGTTAGATTCCACATTATGCTACCGTCATAATCTGTATCACAATCCTCAAAAGGTTCAATATCTAAAACATTAGGTACAGGGATAACATTTACTGTAAAGGAGGTTAAAGATGTACAAATACTGCCGTTTGAGATTACCGCATATATTTCTTGCGGGTTGGTAAATGTTGTATACTCTTCTGTAGTTATAGGATCTGTACCGTTATTAGCATCATCAATTGTAGGATAGAATGTAACGTCTATATTTTCAGTAATCCCATCTACTATTTCTGCTCGTTTTTCTTCGATATTAATCGTTGTAATTGTATCGTTTGAGCTGTCATCACAAGGAAACATACTTATAGGTTCATTAAAGGTAGGGTTAGTTCCTACCGTAAGAATAAAAGAATCAACACCATAACATTCAGTATCTGTAATATTTTGTACACGAACAAAAATGGTTTGAGGATTACTTAAATTTTCGTAATCACTATTTTTATCTATTGGTGCATTACCTGAATTGGCATCTGCTTCATTTTCGAAATACAAGACTTCTTTTCCTGTTTGACCATTTAAGATTTCGTCGTCTTTAAAGTTTAATAAAAAATCCGCGACATCATCTGTGTTGTTTTCGCAAATACTAAAATCTGTGATATTAGGAAAATCAGGAAGTGTATTTACAATAATCTCTACAGTTTCATAAGAAAAACAGCCTGTTGTCATATCTTCTACACGAGCTGTAAGATTTACAGATGGCGTATTAAAAGCCGTTGGGTTTGGTATGGCATTTACTCCGGATTGGGCATCTGAAAGCGAAGCATAGAAATTAACCTCTCTGTTAGCTCTAGAACTAATAATATCGTCTATGAAACTTTCTAAATTTATTATGAACATGCCATCTTGGTCGTCGTCACA
>CAZBMY010000040.1:0-4210 GCA_964492855.1 uncultured Flavobacteriaceae bacterium | reverse complement strand
TCACATACTGTCTGCTGAGGTAAATCTGGGAATTCATTCAGAGGGACTAAATCTAATGTGATATCCTCAACACTAACACAAGTAGGACTTGTAAGCGTCATATATAATGTTACCGGAAAAGTGGAAGGATTATAAGTTGTTACATCTGTAATAGGGTTTACGCCGTTATCTCTGTCTGTTTCATCTTCATAGTAGATAATATCTATATTTGGTAATGTTCCTATAATAGTAGCAGTAACATTGTTTAGATTAAAAATTTCTGAACCATCATTACCAATATCACAAAGTGTAAAAGTAGAATAGTCTAGTGCGTTTTGTAAAAGATTTTCGTGGACTTCAAAAGACGTTATTGAAGGACAATTAGTAGAATTATCTATAACACGTATGTATATGGTTTGCGAAAACTGTTCAGTATTCTGAAAATTGTTAGGGTCTGGAATAGGGTTATTACCTGTCTGAGCATCCTCTATTGTTGTATGATATGTTACAGTAACGTTACTAAGACCAATAAGGATATCGGGTTCTACTTCTGTTAAATCAAAATTAGAAAAACCATTATTATCAGTTTCACAAGCATCAATATACGTATTGGTCGAATCCCCCAAAATAGGTGCTTCTTGTACTGCAATATCTAAAATTGTTGTAGAGATACATCCTGTTTGAGGATTGGTAACACTCACAAAAACTTGATCATTAACACTATCGTTTACATAGGGTGAAGGAATAGGATTAGCACCTACTTCAGCTTCTGCTTGTGTAAAATGATAGTTAACCTGTAGGTTATTTTGTCCATTAGTAATCTCATCATCCACTTGACTTAGGTCTATGGTTGTAAAACCATCTATAATATCATCATTATCACAAACATCTAAAGGCATTGGTTGTGATATTGTTGGCAACGCATTAACGATTAATCGAAATTCATTAAACGCTAAGCACCCATTATCTATATCTTCAATCCTTACAAAAATCGTTTCAGGGTTTGTGATATTTGTATAATTACCAGAGATAAAACCGTTATTATTTTGTGCATCTTGTAATGACCTATGATAAGTTACACTATAATTACCTGGAGCTACAGAATTTATAGCTTCAGTATCTTTTGAATTAAGATTAAAGACGTCTTCGCCATCACCACTTATATCATCACATACTTCTATGTCTGTCATTGGAGTAGAACTCTGAGAATTGTCTAAGAGAATAGTAATTTCATCTTGTATAGTACAAAACCCATTACCAAGAGGAATATCAATTTCTAAAGTGTACATTCCGCTAGACGTAGCTGTGTAATTTGGTTGATTAGCACCAGAAATAGGATTTCCGTCTAAAAACCACTCATATTGTGCTGTGCTATTGTTAATATCACCATTGAGTTCTACGTTACTAGCACAAGTTGTTAAATCATCACCTAACTCTACAGTTGGCGTAAAGCTATTAGCCTCAATGAAAACGGCAGAATCATAATTTCTATCAGTTTGGTCAGCGATTACAAGTTTAATTTGATAGGCTACATTAGGGACTACGCTTGCTACGGCTGTTAAAACTGTTGTTCTGCCATTGTAATTAGTATCTCCAACATTGTTGCCTTCAAAGTATTGATTGTTTTCAGCATTACAAAAGCCATCTATTTGATCATGAATATTTGTTGAGCTTACAGGTAGATTAGTTCCTGGTACTAATGCAATATTAATATAAGGGTCGCTAGTACCAGCTTCTCGTATTAAAAATGCAAACCTGTCTGAGTATTCACAAGGGAAATTTGCGAAGTATTCTTCTGATGCATAAATGTAATTAAATCCTATGGTACTCGAAACCGACGTAAAGTCAAACTCAATTGATGTAGCATTTGTTGTATTAGATACGCCTAGTATGTTTTCTAAATCTGTATCTGTACCCCAGGCAGTTTCACCTTCATTAAGGACATCTGTATTTACAGTGTTACCTGCGGAGTTAGCATTTCCTGTAGTTAATACCAATCCATTTTCAAACGGAAAGTTTGAACTGGCTCGCTCAAAATATCCAAAACTACCTAAACCGATTACATTACCGTTTATTGACGAACTTATGTTAGTAATAATAACACATTCTTGATCAAGAGTGTTTTCTACAAGTTGTTGAGCAGTCAGCGTATTGTCTACACTTATTTGCTGTGCTGTACTCGTAATGTAGGTTACGAGTAGTAGTAAAACATATGCGTATTTTAAGTGTCTAGCCACAAAAAAGTAGGTTTGGGATTTTCTAATATAACAGGCTAATGCTCTGTTATACTGCCAAATGTAATAAAAATTAGACGAAATGCAATAAAATTCGTTAAAATGTATGTTTAATAGTTCATATAAACCCAACCTATAATGGGTTTAAAATCATCATCTTTCAGGTTTAATACATAGTAATAGGTGCCTACAGGAACAAGCTGCCCATGATTAATACCTCTGTTAGATTTGCCTAGCCAAGGGCTATCGTTATTTCCTTCAAAGATTAAAGTGCCTAAACGATTATAGACTTTTAAGTCGTGAAGTGTAAATATATTGTAGAGTCCTTGGATATTAAACCAATCATTTTTGCCATCGTTGTTAGGCGAAAACCCTTCGGGAATTTGAGGTGGACAATTTTCAGTTTCTAGATTAAATTGAAAAATTTCATAGCAAATGTCTTTTTCTAAGCGAATATAAATTAATTGTGGGTTTGAGAGATTTAAATAATTTTGAGGCGTGGTGATGGCATTTATATTATTTTTTAAATCCTCTAAGTTTTCAAAAAATTGAAATTCTTCATTATTAAACTCAGGTCTGTTTTGTAGCACTTCTAAAAAGTTAAATTCACCTTTTTCAAAACCTTGATTACAAGCTAATAAATTAGGTAACGTAATGATTTCAGGTATAATAAGTAATGAAATATCTCTAATATTTGAATTGTTGTTTTCGTTTGTTTCTGTTACAATTCCATTTAGAGTACCATCATCATCTGCAATTATGATTAATGAGAAATCATCTTCAATGATTTCAGGTATGGTAAGTATAATAGTTCCTTCTTCGGAGGCTCCAATAGCAATGTCTGTAAAAGTTATAGATTGCCCTACTAAAGTTGAATTAGCATAGAAAGCTATTGGCGTATTTTGAGGAAGAATCCCAGTACTATTCGTATTTCTTATGGTATAGTTTGCTATAATCTCTCGGCTATCGCACTCGAGTTGTACATTACCTAACTCTGCAGTTGCATCTGGTAACTGGCTATTTAAAACAGTAATGATATTATTTATCATTACAAAATCTTGCCCAGAAGTTAATTGTATTGTGGCAGATGTATCTCCAACATCAATATTGTCTTGTATAGTATATACATCAATATCCATATTAAAAAGGTTGGTTTGACCAGTAAAACTGTTGGTGCCATTGAAAGCATTATCTGTAGGGTTTAAAGGAGCGTTCCCAATAACATTTCCATTAATAGTGAGTTGTTCATTGACAGCTAATGATTGGTCACCTTCCCATGCAATAAAACCGATTTTTGCATTTTCATTATCTAAAACGTTGAGGTTGTTAAGTGTTATAGTTAAGGATTCCGGAACGCTTTGTAATCCATCATAAACATTAAGTTGATTTAAGGGTAGATTATTGTCTTCATATATAATTGTTATAGCCCAGCCCCCAAAGTTTGTACCTGTTGGACAAAAAGGTGGTATAATTGATGAGATATCAAACTCCGATACGGTATACTCTGTATTGCCCTGATTTTTTATAACTTCAGTAACATCAGAGAATGCAGCAAAAAAGACTCTAGTGCTATCAAGTTCGTCAGTAAATGTACGTTCTGCAGATATTGTTTCATCGTTAAGCTTTATATCAAAATCACCAGTTCCAGATCCAGCCCAATACAAGTATGCAGATATTACAGTTTGATTCTCTGTGAGTTGTAAATCAGCGGAAGAACTAGTGTTAATTTCGCATACTGAAAAATTGCCATTCTCAGAAGTGTTTAAGGTGTTGCCAATTGCTGTATAATCAAATCTGCCATTAAACTGTTTAAACAAGCTAACATCTTGTCCATTACTACATAATGAGATTAAGAGTAAGAGTATTGTGTAAAAATAATTTAGTTTCAAGGGTTAGTTATTATAAAACTAAAATTACGTTTTATTTAGCGCTTTAGTGTAAAGTGACTGGAGAATTGCCGACCATCTTGCAAAGTTACAGAAAACCAATAATCATCA
>CAZBMY010000039.1:6045-13192 GCA_964492855.1 uncultured Flavobacteriaceae bacterium | reverse complement strand
TTGCAAAATTAGAAAAAATACAATTTACCAATGGATTACCAAAAACGCGTTCAGGGAAAATAATGCGCCGCATTCTTAGAAAAATAGCCTGTAATGAAGCTGAACAATTGGGAGATATAAGCACCTTATTAAATCCTGAGGTGGTGAAAGAGATTATTGATAATGTGTTATAACTTAGCTAGGCTTTTCTTGATTAGCCTTTTCCATAATAGCTTTTAATCGCTCTTTACGTAATTCAGCTTCTAGCTTCTTTTTATTCTTTTTTTGAGCAATTAGCCGGCTATGTTTCGCTTTGTTTTTGGTGTTTTTCTCTTGACCTTTTTTTGCCATTGTTGATATTAGAAATGGTTTTATATCACTAATTTCGACTTTTATTTTAATACAATACAACTAAATTATGCTAAAAGCAGTGTTATTTGATATGGATGGGGTTATTGTAGATACTGAGCCTCTGCACCGAAAGGCCTATTTTAAAATGTTTGATGATTTTAAAATTGAAGTTACTGAAGCACTTTACAATTCTTTTACGGGTCAATCCACAATTAATATATGTAAGCGATTAGTCAATCACTTCAATTTAGAAAATAGCCCTCAAGAACTCGTGAATACAAAACGAAAACACTTTAAATATTTGTTTCAAAATGACACGGAGTTAGCTTTAATTGATGGTGTTTTAGATTTGATTAAAGATTATCACAATAACGGTCTAAAGCTTGTCGTAGCATCCTCAGCGTCGATGCCAAACATCAATCGTATTTTTGACAGATTTGATTTGAACCCATATTTTATGGGCAAATTTAGTGGTGCAGATTTAAAGAATTCTAAGCCCCACCCCGAAATATTTGTTAAAGCTGCAAACCATACAGGGTATAAAAAAAACGAATGTATGGTTATAGAAGACTCTACAAATGGCATTAAAGCGGCTTATGATGCAGGTATTTTTTGTGTAGGTTTTAAGAGCCCACATTCGTCTAACCAAGACTATAGTTTGGCCAATATAACTATTACAAACTATAATGAAATATTATACGATAAGGCTATAGAATTACTCAAGTAAAATAGATAAATGTTAGTTGATGATGAATTATAGTTACTTTATATGTAACTAATACATTATCTAGACGTCACATAATTATAAATTAATAATCATGAAATATTTCTACACAGCATTTTTTATACTCTTTTCTTTTCAGCTTTCAACAGGGCAAGAAACTCATATAAATGAAGAGATTAAGAATCATATCAAGTCATTAGTAAATGAAGGGTATACCCCATCTGTGGCACTATCCTATATTGATGGTGATGTTATAGAGAACTTTAATTATGGCAATACTAAATTAGAAAATGGAAAAACTGTTAATGAAAATTCTGTTTATGAGATTGGTTCAATAACTAAAGTATTTACCTGTATTATACTGGCTGATGAAGTGCTAAAAGGTAATATGGGTTTAGATGATCCAGTATCAAAATATTTGCCTAAAAAGTTTAAGGCAATTATGGGAGAAAACCGTGAAATAACATTAAAAGATTTAGCAACGCATACTTCAGGATTACCAAGAATGCCAACTAATTTTAATCCAAAAGATTCTAAAAACCCATTTGCAGATTATACGGTAAGTAATTTATATGAATTCTTAGAATCATACGAGTTACCGAGATTGGTTGGCGTACAATATGAGTATTCTAACTTAGCAATGGGGTTATTAGGTCATATTCTTGAATTAAAAACGGGTAAGTCATATTCTGAATTAATAAAAGAACGCATAACAAAGCCTCTTAGAATGGATGATACAGATATTATAATATCTAAGAATATGCAAGATAATCTAGCTTATGGATATGATGCTGAATTAAAATTGACAAAAAATTGGGATTTGAATGTATTAGCTGGCGCAGGTGCCATAAAGTCAACAACTAATGATATGATTAAGTTTTATAAAGCTAATGTAGACAAGGACGATTCCGATTTGAATAAAGCTATGCAGTTAACACATAGAGTAGCGTTTGAGGATGAAAAAACAAGATTAAGAATAGGGTTAGCCTGGCATTATAATGCTGATGGTACAATTATATGGCATAATGGAGGAACAGGAGGCTACAGGTCTTTTGGTGGTTTTATAAAGGACACGGATAAAGCAGTAATTGTGTTTACAAATACTGTTTTGAGTGTCGATGAAATAGGTGTAAAGCAATTGGGACAGACTGTAGAACTGAAGTTACCTACTAAGAACGAACACCCAGAAGAAGTAGAAGTTTCAGAAGAGATTCTTAAGAGTTATGTTGGTAAATATCAATTAACACCAAATTTCTTCATCACAGTTAGGCTTGATGAGAGTAAATTGTTATTACAAGCAACAGGCCAACAAGAGTTTGAAATATTTGCTTCTGCAGAAAATAAGTTTTTCTTAAAAGTTGTTGAAGCAAGTCTCACGTTTAATAAAAACGAATCAGGAGTAATAGATAGTTTAACCTTATATCAAGCAGGGCAAGCTGTACCAGGTAAAAAAATTGAATAAAAAAACCTCTAAGGTTTAGCTTAGAGGGTTTGGTATTAGTTATCCTTTTTTTTCTTACGTTTTTTCTTTTTCTTTTTGACGTCTTTTTCTTCAAATTTGCCTTTAAGAAATTTATCTAATTGTTCATTATCTTTTTCAGAGAACAAGGACCTTAGTTCGGCAAAATGTTCTTTTTTTAAAGCCTCAAATCCATCTTTTCGTTGGGCAGAATTTTCAAAAGGAAACTTAGTTAATTCTTTAGCTTTTATGAAATAATCTGTTATAGTCTGTTTTGCAATTTCTTTTTGAAACTCATCAGCCTCAAGGGTAGATATAAAATTTGCTATATATTCTGCTTGACGTTCAGCAGCCTTTTTTTCCATGGCAGCTATTTGATTTTCATTCGGAGGAGTGTTTGGTTGTTGGCGTCCAAATCTATTTTGGCGTTGTCCTCCAAATTGAGCAGTTACTGTTGCTGTGGTTAATAGTAAACAGATTAAAATTAATAGTTGTTTCATAATATAGTTTTTATAGCGTCTTTTGGTCTTCCAATTACAGCTTTATTGTTGTTTATTATAATTGGTCTTTCAATAAGTTTTGGGTTGGCAACCATAGCGTTTATGATAGCCTCATCACTTAATTCTTTTCCTTTATAATCACTTTTCCAAATGGCTTCATTCTTTCTAACTAATTCTAAAGGAGTGATCCCTAATTTAGCAATAATATTCTTTAGTTCCCAAACCGAAATTGGATTATCAAGATATTTTATAACTTCGAAATCAATACCTTCATCTTCAAGTAAAACTAAACCTTCTCTAGATTTTCTACATCTTGGATTATGTAATATTTGTATCATCATTGCAAAGTTAACAATTATTATGCCGTATCCTTTTGTCCCATCATCATTAAATATTCTTTGAGAAAAGGTTCAATGTCACCATCCATTACAGCATCTACGTTTCCTGTTTCATGACCAGAACGTACATCTTTAACTAATTTGTATGGGTGCATGACATAGTTTCTAATTTGGCTACCCCATTCAATTTTCATCTTTCCAGCTTCTATATCATCACGTTGGGACATTTGCTTTTGCAATTCTATCTCATATAACTGAGATTTTAGCATTTGCAAAGCTCTAGCACGGTTATCATGTTGTGAGCGTGTCTCTGAACATTGAATTTGAATTCCGGAAGGTTTATGAAGTAATTGAACTTTAGTCTCAACTTTATTCACGTTTTGACCACCAGCACCACTAGAACGCGCTGTTGTAATCTCTAAATCCGAAGGGTTGATTTCAATTTCAATAGAATCATCTACTAATGGATACACATACACTGAAGCAAAACTTGTATGTCGTTTGGCATTACTATCAAAAGGAGATATACGCACCAAACGGTGCACACCATTTTCTCCTTTAAGCCAACCAAAGGCATAATCACCTTCAATTTCTAAGGTTACTGTCTTTATACCAGCAACATCGCCATCCTGTAAATTGAGCTCTTTAATTTTAAAACCACTTTTTTCGGCATACATCATATACATGCGCATGAGCATACTTGCCCAATCACAACTTTCTGTTCCGCCAGCACCAGCAGTAATTTGTAAAACAGCACTCAGACTATCACCTTCTTCTGAAAGCATATTTTTGAATTCTAGTTTTTCAATAGCATCAAGTGCCTTTTCAAATCGAGCTTCAACGTTTTTCATTGGTGCTTCGTCTTCCTTGAAAAATTCATAAATGACTTCTAAATCTTCATAAAGTGTAGCAGCAGCTTCGTAATCATTAATCCAACTTTTCTTCTCTCGAAGAGATTTCATCACTAATTCAGCTTTTTTTGAATCGTTCCAAAAATTAGGATCAAAAGTTTGTTCTTCTTCGTTGGCTATTTCTATGCGTTTGGCATCTAAGTCAAAGATATTGTCTCAGTGCGTCGAGACGGGAATTAAGGTTTTTTATCTGGTCAGATGTAATCATTAAAACATGTATTTATGCAAATATAATATCATGCTCTAAAGTCTTGTTATTTTTCAAGAGAATTTTTAGAAATTCCGTAGTTTTATATCGCTTAAAAAAACCAACCATGACACACGCAATTCGCATTACATTTTTATTACTATGTTGTTTTACTATACAGGCTCAAATTCTTGATAAAAAAGACCTAAAACCTTACGAAGGCTATTTTGATTTTTTCTATGAAGAGTCTACAGATAAAATTTACCTTAAAGTTGAAAAGCTAAATGAAGAATTCTTGTATATTAATTCTTTGGCCTCAGGAGTAGGGAGTAATGATATAGGTCTAGACAGAGGACAATTAGGGGGTGAACGTGTCGTTTATTTTCAAAAAGCAGGAAATAAATTATTATTAGTTCAGCCAAACTTGCAATACCGTGCCAATACAGATAATGTTTTAGAAAAGAAAAGTATTGAGCAGGCTTTTGCTAAATCAGTTTTATTTGGATTTAAAATTAAAGAAGAAAAAAACGGAAGTTATATTATAGATTTTACGCCATTTCTAATGGAAGATGCACATGGTGTATCTAACAGATTAAGAAGAAGTAGTGAAGGCAACTACAAGGTTGATGCTTCTAAAAGTGCTTTATCCTTAGAGCGTACAAAAGCATTTCCTAAAAATGTAGAGTTTGAAGCTATGTTAACATTTAAAGGACAACCTACAGGACGCAATTTAAGAAGTGTAACACCAACAGCATCTTTAGTAACTGTTGTTCAGCACCATTCATTTATAGAGCTACCAGATACTAATTATAAACCAAGAGTTTTTGATACACGAAGTGGAGCTATTTCTATGAGTTACTTGGATTATGCAACGCCTGTGCAAGATGCTATTAGAAAACGATTTATTATTCGTCATCGTTTAGAAAAAAAGAACCCTAGTACTACTGTTAGTGAAGCTAAAGAACCTATAATTTATTATTTAGACCCAGGAACTCCTGAACCAGTTAGGTCTGCTTTATTAGATGGTGCGCGTTGGTGGAACCAAGCTTACGAAGCCATTGGTTTTAAAGATGCCTTTCAGGTTAAGATGTTACCTGTTGATGCAGACCCTATGGATTGCAGATACAACGTCATTCAATGGGTGCATCGAAGTACGAGAGGTTGGAGCTATGGCGGAAGCGTGGTTGATCCAAGAACAGGTGAAATCATTAAAGGACATGTCAGTTTAGGTAGTTTACGTATTCGTCAAGATTTTATGATAGCACAAGCGTTGATGAATAAACCTTTTGCCGAGAGTGATGATAATTACCAGCCAATGTTAGAGATGGCTTTAGCTAGAATAAGACAACTAAGTGCACATGAGGTAGGTCATACTATTGGCTTTGCCCACAATTTTGCTGCGAGTGTAAAGGATAGAGCCTCTGTAATGGATTATCCGCATCCTCAAATTCGTCTAAATGATAATAGTATTGACTTTAGCAATGCGTATGCTACAGGAATTGGAGATTGGGATAAAGTTACAGTAGCCTACAGCTATTCAGAATTTGACAAAACTGCTAATGAACAAGAACAGCTTAATGCTATACTAAAAAAAGCTACGGCTGATGGTCATCGATTTATCACCGATTCTGATGCACGAGCTGCAGGAGGGGCTCATGTTTCAGCACATTTATGGGACAATGGTCGTAGTGCTTCAGAGGAGTTAAATGCTGTTTTAGACATACGAAAAGTAGCGATTTCAAATTTTTCAAAAGATAATATTAAGAGTTATGAACCGTATTCGGTTTTAGAAGATGTGTTTGTACCGCTTTATTTTTATCACCGTTACCAAACTGAGGCTACAACAAAAGTTATTGGCGGCTTAGATTATAATTATGCTGTTAAGGATGGTGATGAGTTTACTACAAAACCAGTAGCAGTTACTGATCAAAAGGAAGCGTTAAATTCGATTTTAAAAACATTAGATGCTGAAGTTTTAGCGATACCAAAAGATAAATTGAATTTGTTTCCTCCTCGTGCATTTGGTTATGGAAGAACTCGAGAGTCTTTCAAAGGAAGAACAGGTGTTTCGTTTGATCCATTTAGTGCTGCGAATACTGCTAGTGATGGGGCATTATATTTTCTTTTAAATCCTCAAAGAGCCAACAGGTTAGTTTTGCAAAATAGTATAAATGAAAAGCAATTATCATTAGAAGATGTTTTTAATGCATTGTTAGAGTCTTCTTTTAAAGTAAAGTATAAAGATGGATATTTAAGTGAAATACAACACCAAATAAATGCTAATGTCTTAAAGTATATTATGAACTTAGCTGTTAATAAAGAATCTTATTTTCAGGTTAAAGCAAAAGCGAATGAAGCTATAAATTCTATAACAAGACTGATATTTGATAAGAAGAATCCAGTTGAATACGCTATTGAATATCAGAAAATGATAAACGAATTTAAAGAGCATCCAGAAAAGTTTAAATTAGAAGTATCACCAAAAATTCCTGATGGCTCACCAATTGGAAGTGGCTATTGTGATTATATATATAATTAGAATTAATGCTCGTCTGTTCGAGTGATTTTGAGGTACGAGAAATTGTATCGAGAACAATAAAATAAGTTAAACTAAAAAGATTCCCACTTTCGCGGGAAATAAATATGATAATAGATTTACGTAGCGACACCGTAACAAAACCAACCAAAGGCATGTTAG
>CAZBMY010000039.1:0-5945 GCA_964492855.1 uncultured Flavobacteriaceae bacterium | reverse complement strand
ATGATAATAGATTTACGTAGCGACACCGTAACAAAACCAACCAAAGGCATGTTAGATGCCATGCTAAATGCAGAAGTTGGTGATGATGTATATAAAGAAGACCCAAGCATTAACGCTTTAGAGCAACGATTGGCAGATATGTTTGGGATGGATGAGGCTTTATTCTTTCCAACAGGAAGTATGGCAAATCAAGCCGCTTTAAAGTTACATACCAATCCTGGTGAGCAGGTCATTTGTGATAAATATGCACACATATATAATTACGAAGGTGGCGGTGCATCCTTTAATAGTGGCATATCGTGTAAACTGGTTGACGGCCATAGAGGTATGTTTACAGCAGAACAGGCCGAAGCTTCTATAAATCCACCAGACTTTTACCATAGTCCATTAACCTCTTTAATAGCTATTGAAAACACAACCAATAAAGGTGGTGGTGCCTGTTGGAATTTTGAAGAACTACAAAAAGTAAGACACGTAGCAACTAAACATAATTTAGGTTATCACTTAGATGGCGCACGACTTTGGAATGCATTAATTGCTACAGGACAATCAGCTAAACAGTATGGCGAATTGTTTGATACCATCTCCGTTTGTTTAAGTAAAGGCTTGGGTTGTCCGATGGGTTCTGTTTTGATTGGAAACAAAGATTTAATGCAAAATGCGATTAGAGTTCGTAAGATTTTAGGTGGTGGTATGCGTCAGGTAGGATTTGCAGCTGCAGCAGGCTTATACGCTTTGGATAATCATTTGCATAGATTGGCAGATGACCATAAAAAAGCTATAGAAATAGGAGAGGTGTTGTCTAAAAATGAAGCCGTCGAAAAAGTTGAACCTATTGAGACTAACATTATTATTTTTGAATTGAAACCGCATATTGACGAGAGTCAATTTCAGAATGATTTATCTGAAAAAGGCATCAAAATTATAGGTATGGGAAGTAATAAACTTCGCATGGTGACGCATTTGAATTACACGGATGAGATGCATTCTAAAGTAATAGATATACTGAGAAAATTATAGATTATAACCCAGGAATATTAGGCATACCTTCCTTAGCAACTGCAGCCAATTCTGCTTCATTTACGGCAGTAGCACGCTCAATTGCTTTGTTAAGTGTTAAGATTAAATAATCTTCTAGCATATCTTTGTCCGTCAATAATTCTTCGTCAATCTCTAAAGATTTTATAGTTCTATTAGCTGTGATGGTTACTTTTAATTTGTTGTCATTACTGGCTTCATCTAACAAGACGCTATGTAAACGTTCTTTAGTTTCTTCAACTTTCTTTTGGGCTTCTTTTAATTTATTCATCATGCCCATCATATCTCCAAACATATTCTGCGTATTTAAAATTATTACGACGCAAAATTAGTAAATTGCGCTTCTTTTTTCGATAGATATAGATTTTAAATTTTCATAATTCAGTATGGCAAGTACTTCAGTAATTAAACCACCAATCGCTAAGAAAGTTCCAAAATTGTTAGAAGCGCATGCAGATGTGCGTACCGATAATTATTTCTGGATGAATAATCGCGAAGATGAAGACGTCATCAATCATTTAAATGCCGAAAATACATACTGCGATGCAATGATGGCGCATACTAAAGATTTTCAGACTGATTTATTTGAAGAAATGAAAGCCCGAATCAAAGAAGATGATGAGTCTGTGCCTTATAAATATAACGGTTATTGGTACATTACTCGTTTTGAAAAAGGAAAGAATTATCCTATTTATACTCGAAAGAAAAATACTTTGGATGCTGAAGAAGAGTTGTTGTTTGATTGTAATGACATGGCTGATGGTGAGAATTATTTTAAGTTAGTTGGTATTTCTATTAGTCCGGATAACAAAAAAGTATCTTTTGGTTTAGATTTAACAGGAAGACGAAACTATACAATATATATAAAAGACTTGGAGACTGAAACCTTAACTAGTGATAAAATT
This sequence comes from uncultured Flavobacteriaceae bacterium, assembly GCA_964492855.1. Taxonomy (GTDB): domain Bacteria; phylum Bacteroidota; class Bacteroidia; order Flavobacteriales; family Flavobacteriaceae; genus Winogradskyella. Next base: position 4,002 of record CAZBMY010000039.1, on the reverse strand, counting down.
GAGCATACAACCGGATCTTCAAGCTGGGCGAATGATAATAAAACATTGTTCTACACTAAAAAAGATGAAAAAACACTTAGAGCGTTTCAAATTTATAAACATAAATTAGGAGAGTCAGAAGATAAACTAGTGTTTCAAGAAAGTGATGACACATTTGGTGTAGCTGTTTATAAATCAAAATCTAGAAAGTATATCATCATTGCCTGCTATAGTACATTAACAAACGAATATCATGTGCTTAATGCAGATACACCAGACGAAAAGTTTAAAGTATTTAGCCCTAGAGTTCGTGGTTTAGAGTATAGTATCGCACATTACGACTCACACTTTTATATTTTAACTAACAAGGACAGCGCAACTAATTTTAAATTAATGAAAACGTCCGAAACGTCTACAGATATCGATAATTGGGAGGAGTTAATTCCGCATCGTACAGAGACCCTTTTAGAAAGCATAGATATTTTTAAAGACTACTTGGTGTTAAGTGAGCGTACTAATGGATTAAATCTAATCCGTATTATGCGTTGGGATGAGAGTGAAGATTATTATTTACCATTTGAGTCTGAAACATATACATGTTATACAGGTACAAATGTCGATTTTAATACCGAAATTTTGCGTTATGGTTATAATTCTATGACAACACCAGCTTCAGTTATAGATTTTAATATGAAAACTAAAACACAAGTAGTATTAAAGGAGCAAGCGGTATTAGACAAAGAATTTAATAAAGACAATTACATTGAAGAACGTATTTGGGCAACAGCAGATGATGACACAAAAATCCCGATGTCTGTGGTTTACAAAAAAGGTGTCAAATTAGACGGAAACAATCCGTTATTGCAATATGCATATGGCTCATATGGTTCTACAGTTGATCCTTATTTCTCAACCATTCGTTTAAGTTTACTCGATAGAGGTTTTATTTATGTGATTTCACATATTAGAGGCAGTGAATATTTAGGACGTAATTGGTACGAGGACGGAAAATTACTTAATAAGAAAAATACATTTTCAGATTTTATAGCATGCTCTATTCATTTAATTAAAGAACGCTACACATCAACAAAACATTTATATGCCATGGGTGGTAGTGCTGGTGGGTTACTAATGGGAGCCATTATTAATGAAGCTCCAGAATTATATAATGGTATTATTGCCGCAGTGCCTTTTGTAGATGTTATGACTACGATGTTAGATGAATCTATCCCTTTAACTACAGGAGAGTATGATGAGTGGGGAAACCCTAATGACAACTTGTATTATAATTATATGAAGAGCTATTCGCCTTACGATAATATTGAAGCGAAAGCCTATCCAAACATGTTAGTAACTGCAGGACTTCATGATTCTCAAGTTCAATATTGGGAACCTGCAAAGTGGGTTGCAAAACTTAGAGAATTAAAAACAGATTCAAACAAACTCCTTTTAAAAACAAATATGGATGCTGGTCATGGAGGAGCATCTGGTCGTTTTGAATCCTTAAAAGAAGATGCTGAAGAGTTTGCTTTTCTATTAGACCTTGAAGGAATTACTACTTAATTCAAAAAAAAGTGTAATTTTGCTCGGTTTTTGATAACATTTTTTATATTGTTATTTGCAAATTTTAAATATGACTAAAAGTAAACACGTTTACGATAATGTACTTCAGCTTATAGGACGTACACCCTTAATAAAATTGAACTCTGTTACAGAAGGTTTTGATGGCAATTTTTTTGCAAAAGTTGAAGCCTTTAATCCAGGACACTCAGCAAAAGATAGAATTGCGCTTCATATTATAGAAGAAGCAGAGCGTCAAGGTATTTTAAAACCTGGCGATACTATTATTGAAACAACTTCTGGTAATACAGGTTTTAGTATTGCAATGGTAAGTATCGTAAAAGGTTACGATTGTATTTTGGCAGTGAGTTCAAAGTCATCTCCAGATAAAATTGACATGCTAAAGTCAATGGGAGCTAAGGTATATGTTTGTCCAGCGCATGTTAAAGCAGACGACCCTAGGTCTTATTATGAAGTTGCAAAGCGAATACATAACGAGATTGAAGGTTCTGTATATATAAATCAATACTTTAATGTATTAAATACCGAAGCACACTATAAGTCTACGGGTCCTGAAATTTGGGAGCAAACCGAAGGGAAAATAACACATTTAGTGGCGTGTAGTGGAACTGGCGGTACTATTTCTGGTATAGCCAGGTATCTAAAAGAACAGAATCCAGGAGTAAAAGTAATCGGTGTTGATGCTTATGGTTCGGTATTAAAAAAATACCATGAAACTCGTGAGTTTGATGCTAATGAAATTTACCCATATCGTATTGAAGGTTTAGGTAAGAATTTAATCCCAACAGCTACAGATTTTGATGCTATAGACAAATTCGTAAAAGTTACGGATGAAGATAGTGCGCATTCAGCCCGAGAAATCTCGTGTAAGGAAGGTTTATTTGTGGGTTATACAAGTGGAGCGGCATTACAAGCTATTAAGCAGTTAAGTGAAGAGGGAGGATTTAAACCAACAGACAATATTGTTGTTGTTTTCCCAGATCATGGTTCGCGTTACATGAGTAAAGTCTATAATAATAAGTGGATGGAAGACCAAGGATTTTTTGATTCTAAATCCGAAATTCAACAAACAATAGAATACGTTAAGTAGTATTTTCTAATTATACAAATGAACCATTAAAGTAATTTAATGGTTTTTTTATGCACAGTAGTAGGAAGTGTATAAAGCCAAAATAAATTATGCATTCATAATAATATTACCTAATTTTGCAAATTAAACTAAACCAAATTTAACACATATTTAAGAATTGAATTCCCCTATAATTCAATTTGAAAAATGAGTTCGAAAGCGATAGTATGAAGGATTTATTTGAAAAAATTTACAGAGACAAAGGACCGTTAGGAAAGTGGGCATCACAAGCAGAAGGTTATTTTGTTTTCCCTAAACTTGAAGGTCAAATCTCTAACCGAATGATGTTTCAAGGTAAAGAAGTAATTACTTGGAGTATTAATGATTACTTAGGTCTAGCTAACCACCCTGAAGTTCGTAAAGTAGACGCTGAAGCTGCTGCAGAATATGGTTCTGCTTACCCAATGGGAGCACGAATGATGTCTGGGCACACGAGTTTGCATGAACAATTGCAGAACGAGTTAGCTGAATTTGTAAGTAAAGAAGCCGCTTACCTTTTAAACTTCGGCTACCAAGGTATAATGTCTACTATTGATGCATTGGTAGGTAAGGATGATATTATTGTTTATGATGTAGATGCACATGCATGTATTATTGATGGTGTCCGTTTACACATGGGTAAACGTTTTACATACAAACACAATGATGTAGAAAGTTTAGAGAAAAACCTAGAGCGTGCCACAAAAATGGCAGAACAAACAGGAGGTGGTATATTAGTGATTTCCGAAGGCGTATTTGGAATGCGTGGTGAGCAAGGAAGATTAAAAGAAATTGTAGAGCTTAAGAAGAAGTTTAATTTTAGATTTTTAGTTGATGATGCTCATGGTTTTGGAACCCTCGGTGCAACAGGTGCTGGAGCAGGTGAAGAGCAAGGTGTACAAGATGATATTGATGTGTATTTTGCAACGTTCGCTAAATCTTTAGCAAGTACTGGTGCTTTTATTGCTGCTGATCAAGAAATTATAGATTACCTTAAATACAACTTGCGTTCTCAAATGTTCGCTAAGTCATTACAAATGCAACTGGTTGTTGGTGCTTTAAAACGTTTAGATATGTTGCGTACAATGCCAGAGCTTAAGAAAAATCTTTGGACTATAGTAGACGCATTACAATCAGGGCTAAAAGATCGTGGTTTTGATATTGGTACAACTCAAAGTTGTGTAACTCCTGTATATTTAAAAGGTAGTATTCCTGAAGCTATGGCCTTAGTAAGAGATCTTCGTGAAAATTACGGAATCTTCTGTTCTATAGTGGTTTACCCTGTGATACCTAAAGGATTAATTTTATTGAGAATGATACCAACAGCTACACAT
>CAZBMY010000038.1:6029-13491 GCA_964492855.1 uncultured Flavobacteriaceae bacterium | reverse complement strand
CCTAATGGCGCAGGAAAAACAACGTCTTTTTATATGATTGTTGGTATCATTAAACCCAATGGCGGAAATATTTATTTAGAAGATAAAGACATTACTAAATACCCAATGTATAAACGTGCTCAAAACGGTATTGGATATTTAGCGCAAGAAGCGTCTGTATTTAGAAAACTGAGTATAGAGGATAATATTCTTAGTGTTCTACAGATGACCAAATTAAGCAAGAAAGAACAACATCTTAAGATGGAGTCTTTAATTGAAGAATTTGGTTTAGGACATATCCGTAAATCTCGTGGGGATTTATTATCTGGTGGGGAGCGTCGTCGTACAGAAATTGCTCGTGCCTTAGCAACTGACCCAAATTTTATTTTACTAGATGAACCTTTTGCAGGTGTTGACCCAGTTGCTGTAGAAGATATTCAGCGAATTGTGGCACAGCTTACGCGAAAAAATATCGGTATTCTTATTACCGATCACAACGTACAAGAAACACTAGCTATTACCGATAGAACGTATTTAATGTTTGAAGGAAGCATTTTAAAAGCTGGTGAACCTGAAGAATTAGCCAGTGATGAGATGGTACGTAAAGTCTATTTAGGTAAAAACTTTGAGCTTCGTAAAAAGAAGCTTTATTTTTAATCAAATTATTTAGAATTCCTCCTCAATAAGTTCTTCTGGTATTTGCTCTGTACAATATCTACAATAACCAATATAATAATCACAAAATAGAATGTGGTCTTACTCATTGGTACTATTTCATTTCCAAAGATTTTAATATGTGCTAAATGCCCTCCTTCGGTAACTAACATAATACCAACGATAAAAAGAATAAATAATCCTAAGACTTCATACATTCTATTTTTAGCTAAAAATTCTGAAACGCGGTCCGCCATAAACAGCATCAGTAAACCACTTCCTACAATAGCAATAGCCATGACTATAAAAGCTGTTGTTGAACTTTCAATTTCACTGGTAAGACCAATAGCCGCTAAAATAGAATCAAAAGAAAATACTAGATTCATAATAACAATACTTACAATTACTGCATTAGATGACTTTATACCTTTACTTGTATCTTCTACATCAACACTTAAGTCTTTTACAGAAATCATATGCCAGATTTCCTTTATTGCCGTATAGATAATAAAACCACCACCTGCAAGAACTATAAGACTGTGACCATTAAATGCAAAGTCTAAAACATCTTCGATATGCCCTGTTAAAAATGAAAATGGTTCTTGAAAAAAATCAATGATAGAAACCAATAAAAACAACAATGCAATCCGAAGACCAATTGCTATTAAAATTCCAATCTTACGAACACGTTTCCTATCGTTTTCAGGCGCTTTTTTAGATTCTAAAGAAATATAAAGCAAATTATCAAAGCCTAATACAGCTTGTAACATAATAAGCATAAGGAGGGTAAAAATAACTTCAGCCATAATGGGTTATGATATTGTTTTTTGAGTTAGTGCGGACACTAAAATATATAAAAGAATAATAACTGGTAATGCTACAAATTTTAGCACTACTAAAAGTAAAACACATGCAACTAAAAATAAATATCGCAATCTATTAGATTTAAAATCCCAGGTATTAAACTTCAAAGCAAATAACTTAATATTCGCATTTAGTAAATACGAACTAAGAATTGTAAAGCCTAACAAAAACCAAACATTACTAAATAAGTTAGACACGGTGATGTTATATTGAAATTCTAAAATAAGCGGCAAAGACAATACCAGTAGCGCATTTGCTGGCGTAGGAAGCCCTTTAAAATAAGACTGCTGATCTTCATCAACATTAAACTTTGCTAAGCGGTATGCCGAAGTTATCGTAATTAAAAACCCAACTAAGGCTAATGGTCTTATTTGGCCACCAATCCATGTCATTGATTGATTCCAAGAATTTTCTACTACAAAAATAGTATCTCCGCCTAGAGCATCATTAATAAGGCCATACATAATTAATCCTGGTACAACGCCACTTGTAACAACATCTGCTAAAGAATCTAGTTGCAGACCTACAGCACTCTGTACGTTAAGTTTTCGTGCAAGGAGCCCATCAAAGAAGTCAAAAAAGATACCTAATACTACAAATAGAGCTGCCATTACATACTGATTATTAACTGCAAATAATATGGCTATACAACCAGAAAATAAATTAAGTGCAGTAACAAAATTCGGTATGTGTTTTTTCATTCTTTATCTTAGTTTGTGTAAAAATAGTAAAGTATTTTTGTTCTGTACAATAGACAGACAATATCTACACGTTTTTGTAGTTTAAATAGAAACAATATATTGTGCATCTTTGTAAGAAGAAGAAAAAGAAAAAATTGACTTGAAGAATTACGTTGTAATTATTTTAGCCCTATGCGCATTAACTATTTCGGGACAAACAGCTAGAAAATACTCCAATGAATTTTTGAATATTGGTGTAGATGCTGCTGCTCTTGGGATGAGTAATGCAGTGACCTCGCACACTAATAATGTGAATTCTGGGTATTGGAATCCTGCAGGCCTAGTTCATCTAGAGGATAATCAGCTTAGCCTGATGCACTCAAGCTATTTTGCCAATATTGCTAATTACAATTATATAGCCTATGCTATGCCATTAGATGACAGAAGTGCTTTAGGGATTTCTGTTATCCGTTTTGGAGTAGATGATATTTTAGATACTACACAACTCATAGACGACCAGGGCAATATTAACTTTGATAGAATAAATACCTTTTCTACTGCAGATTATGCCGTAACATTTTCTTATGCAAGACGATTACCTATTGATGGTTTAAACTATGGTATTAATGCCAAAATAATTCGTCGTATTATTGGAGACTTTGCATCTGCATGGGGTTTTGGTTTTGATGCAGGCATTCAGTTTGAAACTGATAATGACTGGAAATTTGGTTTTATGGCTAGAGACATTACCACTACTTACAACTCTTGGGCTATAGATGAAGAAGAATTTGAAAAAGTTAGAGGAGCTGTAGAGGGACAGAATCAAACTTTACCAGAAAAGTCAGAACTTACCTTACCAAAATTAGAGCTTGGTGTATCTAAAGAATGGATTTTTCATTATGACTATACCTTACTTGCCGCTTTTAATTTAAATGCGCGTTTTGCTGAAACAAATGACGTGATTTCTACATCATTTGCTAGTATTGCACCTGCTGTAGGTTTTCAGTTTGGATATACAGATTTGGTATTTTTAAGAGCTGGAGTTGGTAATTTTCAGAATGAATTACAAATCGATAATTCAGAGAGTCTTACTTTTCAACCTAATTTTGGAGTAGGATTTAAATACAAAGGTATTGAAATTGATTACGCATTTACGGATATAGGTGACCAAAGCGCAGCATTATATTCTAACGTGTTTTCTATAAAATTAGATTTCAGTATTTTTAGATAGAAATTGGTCAGCAATATGACCCCTCGAGCGCAGTCGAGAGGTGTTTTAAAACCTATCAACTATGGTCTCGACTGCGCTCGACCAAACGGCACAAATGAAATACCAACGATTTATACCAATACTTCTTTTTTTACTTTTTAACATCAGCTTTTGTCAGGAATTAAAACTCTCATCAGAAGCGGAAATCTCCGTATTAACCTTTAGTCCAGGCACAAACCTTAGTGATGCATTTGGACATAATGCCTTTAGAATTAAAGACCGAAGTTTAGGGCTTGATGTCGTCTATGGGTATGGCGGTTATGATTTTGAAGCGCCTAATTTTGTTCTGAAATTTGCCCAAGGAAAGTTAGACTATCTTATCACTAAAAAAAGTTTTTCTGAAATTTTTCAAATTTATAGCTACTATGACAGAACTATAGATCAGCAAAAACTAAATCTAAACCAATCACAAAAACAAAAGCTTTATAATTATCTTATTACTAATTACAAACCTGAAAACAGACGGTATCTTTACGATTTCTTCTATGATAATTGCGCTACAAAAATTAGGGATGTTGTCAATATAACCACTAATCAATCTATTATATTTAACGGAATAACAGAGGGTCAAGAAAAAACATTCAGAGACCTTATTCATGAGCATGTAGGTCACAATACATGGGGGAGTCTTGGTATTGATATAGCATTAGGTTCGTCAATAGACAGACCAGTTACAGTTGAAGAACAATTATTTCTTCCAAAATATATTTATGCCACTTTTGAGTCTACCAAAACTACTACAAATACACCTTTAGTAAGTACCACAAATACGATTTACAAATCCAAAAAAAATAAGAGTTATGCGGCTAGCCAATTTATAACAAGTCCTTTTTTGATTATTACAATAGTTTCTGCCTTTATTCTTTTTATTACTTATAAAGATTTTAAATCTCAAAAGCGAACCAAATGGCTAGACATTTTTATATTTAGTATTACCGGAATTGCAGGACTATTACTTTTATTTCTGTGGTTTGGAACAAATCATACGGCTACAGGTTATAATTACAATTTACTTTGGGCGTTTCCTCTTAATTTATTTGTCTTACCTCAATTATTTAGAAGCAAAATTAAAAATTGGCTTAGAGCTTACCTTAAGTTTCTTTTGATCATGCTTTGTTTAATGACATTGCATTGGACGATTGGCGTTCAAGCCTTTGCTCTAACCCTACTTCCTTTGTTACTCGCTTTTATCTTAAGATATGTATATCTCCTAAGCGCATTCAAAAAAAATAATTAAATGTTGCCTTTACTGCCCGCGGTAGTATAGAACGGTACTTAAAGTCTTTAAAATAATATTTAAATCCAAAAACGGACTACGGTGTTTTATATAGTACAAATCGTATTGAAGTTTGGTTAAGCTTTCTTCAACTGAACCACCATAGCGCGTGTTGACTTGTGCCCAACCTGTAAGTCCTGGTTTGATAATATGCCGTGTTTCGTAAAATGGAATGGAACGTGACAATTCTGCTACAAAGAACGGACGTTCTGGTCTTGGTCCTATAATGCTCATCTCACCTTTTATAACATTGATAAACTGAGGGATTTCATCCAATCGCGAACGTCTTAAAAATTTACCAAACATCGTAACACGTGCATCATCTTTTGTGGCCCATTGCGCTTTTTTCCCTTCTGCATCTACGACCATTGTTCTAAATTTAAAAATAGTGAACAAAGTACTGTTTCTTCCAATACGCTCTTGAGTGTAAAACAATGGCCCACGATTTCCAATGGCATTGCCGATAAAAATAAATGGTAACATCAAAATCATAAAGAGTAAGCCAAAAATAGAAAAAACAATGTCAAACATTCTCTGAAAAAAACGATACAATTGATTTTCGTTATTTCTACTAAACGGGAAATATTTATAAAAATCTTTACCTACATATTGTATAGGCACTTTATTGGTTACCTCTTCATACACTTGGGTATATTCTCTAATTTTAAACCCACGCTCTAGTAGTAGCATTAATTCATGATAAAGCTTAGGCGAAATGGTATTCGCATCAGTTGTAGCTATAATAATCTCAGAAATGCGTTCTTCAAGTATAATACTAGACAAATGATTTGTAGCATATTCTTTAAGCCCTTTGTATTTTACAGCTTCACTTTTCTCTTCTTCTTCACTATTAATAAAACCAACAAATTCATAACTAGAATCTGCAGAAGTTAAATTAGATACCACATTATCTATATGCGATAATTCACCTACCAAAAGCACTTTCTTAAAAAATCTGGGGGATTCGATTAGGGTGTTGTAGAGTACACGCCAAATAAAAATAAACACAATCAAGGCAAGAAAAAAGAAAACAATCTGCAGTCTTGCTTCTGGTAAAAAAGGCGTAATAACAGGTGTTAAGAGGTAAAATAACACGACCGTTGAAATACAAAGTACAATATTTTTAAAACTAACATCCAGTTTACTGGCCTGCTGTAAGTCATAAATTTCGAATACTGTTCCAAAAAGTGTAATGTATATCGCTAGTACACTAAGCGGAATCGCGTTAGCTGTTGATATATTTATGTAGTCAAAACTCGTATAAGTAGAGAGTACAAAAATGCCAAAAAACGCCATTAGAACATCTACAATACGTAGCAGGACTTTACGTTCCGATATTTCGAAATGGATGGTCTTTTTTGGTCTCATAAATCTGATTAATAGCTTTGTAAAGATAAAAGTCTTTGCGCTAAATCAAACATTATTTTGTGCTTAAAATAGAATTCCACTGAGATTTTATTGACAGCCAATCAAAGTTTTCGGCTTTAATTCTGGCATTCTGAGAAAGTTTATGTCTCAAATCTTCATTTTGATAAATAGTAACAATAGCTTCTACAAAACCTTCAACTTCATTCGGCGTTACGAGCAGACCGTTGGTTTTATCGTCAATTAAAAATGGTAATCCACCTACATTGGTCGACACCACAGGAAAACCTAGTGCCATGGCTTCCAAAACACTTACTGGCATATTATCAAAATTTGTAGTGTTTATAAAAATATTGTAGTTCTTAGATAGCGCTACCCATTCTGTTTTAGTTAGTTTTCCCGTGAACGTCACAGATACACCCAAAGCCAAAGCCTTAGATTTAACACGTTCTAAACTTCCATCTGCATCAGGGCCAACCATGCATAATTCTGCCTCATATCCTAACATTTTGAGTTTATGCACAATGCTAACAGCTAATTCCGGATTGTAAATCTCAGAAAATGCACGTACCCAAAGCAATCGGATGTTTTCAAATGTTTTGTTCTGAATGTTGTAATCGTCTATATGTATACTATTTGGAATATGCATTGTGTTTACATATCCCATTTCATCAAACTTCTCTAATAAATATCGCGACGGTGAAACGTTATAATGACTATGCTTAAAAAGAGAGTTACATAATTTGGGATGTGATAGTAATCGCTTTGGTAAATTTCCGCCATGCAAAATTGGAATATAAGGCACCTTAAACAGCCTACATATTTGACTACAAGCAAGAGCAAAATAAAAATTCTGTGTGCTGTAAGTATCAATTAAGACTGCATCTGCCCATTTTGAATACTTTATACAGCTCCAAATCATATCTATAAACCTCAGAATTTTATTATTGTAAGATGAGGCATAGCGCAAATGATAACCTTCAGACTCCAGCAAAATTCCCAAGGTTTGTATCGCAGACACATTAGCTTTAGCGGTGTTTAGCTTATTTCCTATGTAAAGGATGTTCTTCATTTAGTATTACTATATACTTGCTATGCCACTCAAGGCTTTACTTGTTTATGATTTAAATTAAGACGTCTCTGTTTTGGTTGTGCTTTTGTGATATTGAGTAATGCAAAAGCATATAAAACAGCTGGTGCTGCTATACGAATCCCCGAATGATTAATGGTCGCAAACCAGAACGCCAAAAATGAAAAGAAGAATATATTACGTCGGTTTGTTGCTCGATAACTTAAAGGCTTAAAAATTAATATTAAAAGACATATAATGCCCAACAAACCGTGTTCTGAAAGCAAGCGCCCTATTTCATTATG
>CAZBMY010000038.1:2005-5929 GCA_964492855.1 uncultured Flavobacteriaceae bacterium | reverse complement strand
GACATATAATGCCCAACAAACCGTGTTCTGAAAGCAAGCGCCCTATTTCATTATGTGAAGGCAAACGCTGTCCAGTGTCTTCGATACGTTTATCTTTTACACGTGAAGCTCCAATGCCTAAAAATGGGCTTTCAATAAACCCATCTATTTCTTCCATAAATAAATCTAAACGTCCTGTGGTTAAATCTTTCTTTTCTCGCCCCAAGGCATCTTGGTTGGCATAACGTTTATCGATTAAACCTCTAGTTTGATTAGAACTCACCATCCAAGTCACCGTTAATATACACGCCAATAAAAAAATGGATGTAAATAGTGGTAAAAAGCGCTTTAAACGAATACGAAACACCACAGTTCCAAAAAAGGCAGCAGTCACCAAAGCGGCCACTAAAACACCTCCACGACTAAAGGTCACAATGGCTCTAAAAGTCATCGCAGCCAAAATGCTTAAATTTAATAACTTCACGAATAAACTAGGTGACTTTAATACCAATCTTACTATGATACAAAAAATACCCAAGCCTAAGATGGTTGATACTTGATTAGGACCAAAACCACCAGATAACGCTGCATTAGAAGCTGTACCACTTAACCTATCTTTTATGGACGGTGTATATAAAAACAGATAGGTGGTCGTTGATATAATCGGTAATAAAATATAGAGAACCAATTTATGCACTTGTTGGTGCGTCACTTTTCTATCATAGCAAAACAAAGCCGCTAAACCAAGACAAACAGGACCACTCAAAACAAAAAGAATATTGGTTCTAAAATTAGCTCCAAAAGAAAGTGTGGTCGAGGCCACAACTATAGATGGGACTAATAACACCAAATAAATAAAATAGGCATAGCCTTTACCAGAAACCCCTTTGTAAAACATACCAATTAGAACAAATAGAATCACTAGGTATTTTGACGCCTCATAAGCCAGTCCCCCTTTGGTCATCCGAAACAATATTTCTATACCACAAAAATAGGCACAGGCCAAAAGCACGTTCATGGTTAATTTAGAAGGCTTAGACATTACGATGCGGTATAAAAAATACCCCATAATAATTAAGAAAAAAACCTTCGCAAAAGGTTTAAAAACAAAAAACACCATACCCAAACCAATATGCAAAAGCACTAGTTGTGTATATCTATCTATTTGAAGTAATCGTTGTCTCACTGTGGACTAAGATAAGAGTTCTGAAAGAATTCTTTGTGTATAATGCTCAAAAGTAAATGCCATGACAAAATCCTGTGTTTGATTCAAAATTTCCGTGTACGCATCCTCAGTTAAATTCAAAATTTGTTGCAATTTTTCAAGCATTCCTTCTGAATCAACTGATATTAACACAAATCCATTTTTCCCATCAATAACATACTGCCCAATTGCAGATACAGATGAGACCACTGGTATACATCCAAAATTAGAAGCTTCGGCAATCACTTTAGGGAATCCTTCGGAAGCTGTAGTCGGCATCAAAAAGAAATGGGCTTTTTTATAAATTTTAAAAACAGCATCGCGTTCTAAGTAGCCATGGAACTTAAAATTAAGTGCTGAGCCTTTGGCCAGTTGCTCAAAAGCATGGCGTTCTGCACCATCACCAACCAGATGAATATCTCCAATACGTTTTTTTTGAGTTACGTCTAAACGAGTAAACGCTTCAATAATTCGGCCAACACCTTTTGGCGTTTCTAAGCGCCCCACATAGCAGAAATTTAATTTTGCCCCTAGCGTCTTGGATGCAACCACCGCTGCACCATCAGATACATCTTGTTTTATTAAACACGGGTTTTCAAAGGTTAGGCAATGCTCGGGTTGATTCGGCCATTTACCATTAATGGTCACTTTTCGGTTTTGCCGCTTTAAAAACCAACGTTGCAAACGGTATCCTAAAGGCGGATGAGATTGGTTCCAATTGCCTGCATATTTAAACCATCCTTTTTTCTTAGTAAACAATGTGAGATAAGGAATCAGAAAAACACCTATACCTGTAGGCGTCCGTAATTGAAATGCATCACAATGTTTAAGTTCTTGCCTAACAATTCTTAAAACTTTAGGCATTTTAAAGAGGATGTTCAATTTACTTAAAATACCTTTTCCGCCAATTGGTGGTAATGGGACAAAAGATATACGCTCTGAATTATAAGGCTGGGAACTGGGAGGTGCTACACCGTGGTATAACATAGCGACGTGAGTAATGGACTCAAAATGTGGTGCGAGATGATTGATTTCATTAACCGTTGGTCCCCAACCTACAATAGCTCCAGTCTGAGATGTATAATGTTCTGTATGTGAAATGATGAGGAGTTTCAATCTTCTATGGCAGTTATGTAACGTTTAATAATATGTTTCCAATGGTGGGCATTCGACCATATAAGTGCTTCCTTTTCATAAGCCGTCTTGTTATCTAAAATAGTGGTTACGGCTTCACAAAATTCTTGCGTATCATGACCATCTACGAGAAGGCCTGATTTACCATGAGAAATAGCATCTTCTATACCGCAACCTTTTGCACCAATGGCGGGCAAACCAAAATGATTGGCTTCAAGTAAGGCAATACCAAAGCCCTCAACATCACCAGTTGGGGTGGTCTCACTAAGCATCACGCAAATATCGGCATTCTTATAAAAATCCATAAGTTCTTTATGAGACACATGACCATGAAAAGTGACATTATCCAGCACATCTAAAGATTTGGCCAAAGCCATAACCGTTTGAATTTCAGTTTTTAATCCTACACAATGATAATGCACTTCTGGAAATAAAAGCTTAAGTTTTGGCAAATGTTGTATCACATTCGCTTGTCCTTTACGTTGAGACACATGACCTACAGTTAGCAATTTGGGCATTCCTTTTAAGGCTTCTGTTGGAGTCTTTACATCCTTAAATACGGGCATAGACACACCGTTGGGTATCACCGTGATGGCATTTAAATTCAAATGAGCCACCAGCCTCTTTGTGAAATTTGAAACGGCTATAATTGTATCAAACCGCACTAAGGATGCATTCATAGATTTTTTTAACCGTGGGTTTGTAAAATTAACCTCAGTGCCATGAATGACTGCAATGGTTTTTGCTGCAATTAAAGGTTTTAATAGTGCGCCAATCCACAATGGAAATTTCCCAGAACACACCAATACATCTGCAGATTTAGACAGCTTAAAGCATAACCACATGCGTTTTAAATACATAAATACGCGAGACCGTTTTAAAGCCACACGATAGACTTTTGACTTCAAGCTACTATCAAATACTTCTTCGTTTTCTTTAGTATCCCTTTGGTCTGCAATAACCGAAACCTGATAACCTGAATCACACAGATACTCTGCCAAATGGTAGGCGTGATTTCCTATCCCTCCCGGTAACGGTGGAAATTCAGATGTTAAAAGGACAATATGTTTTTTATAAACCTGCACTACAGCATTTCAATTTCTGGGCCTTCTTTAAGTTTTTTAGAAGACAATCGCCACGATTTAATAACTTGATAACATAGTATTGGACTCAACATTACTGCTATCACGGCACTTATTAGCAGTAGAGGCTTATTGCCTTTGTACTTGTAAGGAATAATGGATATAGGCACCGTTCTCAAGACCGCTAAGATACTCTGCTTGTTCCCAAAATACCTTCTGTAAAAATACAACACACTAGGGATGGGGCGTGGCTGAAATAAATGTTTAGTCCGGAAGGCGTCCCAACTGCCCATTTCTCTCAAGCCTCCAGAATTGACTTTGAGATGCAAGCGCTTTGCTAAAGGATTAGAGATATTCTTATAGCCATTGCAAAAAGCACGTAACCCAAATTCACCATCACCCATACGCTGCTTTTCAAATTGGCGGTCAAACAAACCAATGGCTTTAAAAATAGACTTTTGCAACATCACATTTCCTGTATCCAACTGATCACTGATTTTAAAATGTGCATAATGTGCAGGCACC
>CAZBMY010000038.1:0-1905 GCA_964492855.1 uncultured Flavobacteriaceae bacterium | reverse complement strand
ATTTCCTGTATCCAACTGATCACTGATTTTAAAATGTGCATAATGTGCAGGCACCGTATCGCCTATTTTAGATATGGAAACCCCAGAGGAAATATCGGCGTTAAAAAAATCTAGTGTTTTTAGGTGCTGCGTAATCCAGTCACTAGCAACGCGGCTATCATCATCAAACAACAAAATATAATTGCCTTTAGAGCCTTTAATCGCAGTATTTCTGGCCAACCATAAGGCTTTGGTTTCTTGATAGGTGACGTTTAAGTCGAGGTTGAATGTTTTATAAAAATCAGGTTGAAATGGTTCCGATTGGTCTACCACAATCACTTCAAAATTTGGATAATCCTGAGCCTCTAAATCTTTTAACACCTCCGATAGGTATTGATAACGGTTAAGGGTGGGAATAATGACTGAGACGAATGGTTGGGATTTTAAGAGCGGACTTTCAAAATTGTCATAGTCTGTATATTTTAGAATTTCAGGGCCTAATGTATATCTTGAAATATGCTTTGTGCCATAGTAGCCTTTAATTTCGGTTACAGGATTTTTGAAACGCAACAAACGCAGCATAAATACATAAAACACCCATACTTTGCTAAAATACTTTCTGGCAAAAAGGTAATTATCAAAGGTCGATATATCTACAACCTCATCAATACCACTAGAATAATTCACATAACCATTCTGTACTGCTCGCCAAGCTATATCATAGTCTTGAGCCTCTTTAGATTCGTATCTGTTATCGGGAACAAAAACTGAATTCATCTCCGTATTAAATTTAGGAAATACCAATTGGCCATTTTTGGTTTTTAAACCAAAATAGTGCGTGGGTTGTAAGTATGTAAGAAACTTAAATAGCATTAATTGGCTTGCGTTAATCTAATTTTTGAAGGCTTATAAAACTCGATAAATTTTTTATACTGTTGGTCTAGTCCAAAATTGTTTAAAACCCGTAGTCTTGCATTTTTTGAAATCATCGCTTTCGTTTCATATGATAAATTAATAACGGTTTCTATCTGATCTGCAAGTGCCTTTGCATTACATCTATGAACTACCCAGCCTGTTTTACCATCATTAACATTTTCTGGTAATCCTTCTGCATCAGACACAATGCATAATAAACCCAAGGCTTGTGCTTCTAATACGGCATTACAAAACCCTTCTTGGATGCTATACTGTATATAAATGTCTCCTTTTTTAAGTTCATCTTTAACTTGCTCATGTTTTACTTTACCTTTAAAACTCACGTGATTTTTTAAGTCAAGCTGGTGTACCGCAAACTCTAGTCGTTCTCTATCAATACCTTCTCCAATAATAGTGTAATGAAAAGGAACACCTTTATTTTTTAATATTGAAAGAGCGTTAAGAGTATATTCGATACCTTTCTTCCAATGAAGTCTTGCTACAGTTGTAAATCTGTTTTCATTTGAAAAATTAAATTCTTCTTCATAATTAAAAAATGAAACATCTATAGCAGGAGTTATTTTAATGATTTCTGATTCTCCTTCATATCCATTCTTGTAAACTAAATCTTTTATATCATCTGAAATTACATGAATACGATTTACTTTCTTCCAAAGTTTAAGGTAGCAGTTAGGTTTTTTTAATGGGTAAACGCCTATATCAAAGCCCCTAAAACTAACAGCCATTTTAGCACCAATGGCCTTTGCTACATTTTCCTTGTGAAAAACCATAGTTCCAAAACCAAAATGTAGCCAATCAACTTCCGATTTAAGAATATGATAACTACTAACAATATTTTTTAGGCGCTGTAATAAATTAACACCCTCATTCTTATCATAGTTATATAAGCGCTTACTATTCTTATAATGAAATAAAAAGGAAAGACAAATGGTATAAATACTTCTTATTCCAAGTTTAACGATATGTCCTTTAAGTTTTGGCGCAACAGAA
>CAZBMY010000037.1:12346-13523 GCA_964492855.1 uncultured Flavobacteriaceae bacterium | reverse complement strand
ACTTTTATTAAATTCTGCTCGAGTATCTATAATGGTTTGCTCAAGCGCCTCGCCTTTATCAAAATAATTGATGACTTGGGTAATATTATCGACACCAAAAACTTTTAAATCATTAACAATCGCTGCCTCTTTCGCATTCTGACTTGGCAGAATAAAACCTTTAAAACCTTCTTCTCTTGCTTTTACAGCAATGGGCAACGCACCTTTTATGGGTTGCAAACTACCATCTAGGGATAATTCTCCCATAATGAGATAATCTTCTAAGTCTTCTGCTTTAATTTGATTAGAAGCCGCAAGAATACCAATCGCCAAAGTTAAATCGTAAGCCGAACCTTCTTTGCGTAAATCGGCTGGTGCCATGTTAATGGTAATCTTCTTGCCCGGAATTCTAAACCCATTATTCTGAAGAGCCGCTGCAATACGGTAGTTACTCTCTTTAATGGCATTATCGGGCAAACCTACCAAATGGTAACCAATACCTTTATCTACATTTACCTCAACAGTAATTGTTGACGCTTCTACACCAAATACCGCAGATGCAAATACTTTCTTGAGCATAATTTTAATTTGAATTAAAACTACAATTTAACTTTCAACAAAGCAATAACCAAGAAGTTCTGAAAAAAATAGATATTTGAAGAATTCAAAAAATTAAAAATGTCTTCGTTTATATTTAATCATATTGCGCTTTCAGTAAAAAATGTTGATGCATCCATAGCGTTTTATCAAAGTATATTCAATTTTAAGGAGATTGAGAATACAGCCTCTAACTCAAAGACACGATGGCTATCTATAAACGAAGACAAACAACTACATCTTATCCCAAGACCAGATTCTGAAATAAAAACAGATAAGGCCTTACACTTTGCGTTTTCTACACCCAATTTTGATTCGTTTATAAGGACTTTAGAAGATTTAGATATCGAATTTTCAGATTGGAAAGACACGCCAAATAAAGATTATATCCGAAAAGATGGCATTAGACAAGTTTATTTCCAAGATCCAAATGATTATTGGATTGAGGTTAACGAAGCTAAATAACTGTAGCTGATTGATTCACAAACTCCAAAGCCCGTATCTCATTATAATAAAATTCTCTTTTTTGAATAAACCCAACATGTCCGCCATACTTAGGCATTTCTAAATGTAAGTTAGGGTTTTCTTTTGCCTCTTTTAC
>CAZBMY010000037.1:8780-12246 GCA_964492855.1 uncultured Flavobacteriaceae bacterium | reverse complement strand
AATAACTGCTTTTACTTCTTTTGGCAGTTCGCGTTCTTCACCAACATACTTTAAAGCCATATTAGCGCCAAGGCTTATGCCTTTGATATAAATTTCATCATACGTATCTAATGAAAGTATGTGTTGTACAACGACATCTAAATCTTCTGTAGCGCCAGAGTGGTAACTCCGATACAACAAATTAGGCTCACCACTACAACCTCTAAAATTTACTGCGCAGGCATCAATTCCGTTTTGATTAAATAGCTTGGCTGCACCTGTTAAATAAGGACGCTGTGCATGGCCTTCGAGTCCATGAAGTAATATGATGACTTTATTAGATTCGCTTTCAGCATAACTCCAATCTAAATCTAAAAAATCAGTATCTGGTAAGGTGATGCGTTCACGTGTTTGATAAACGTCTTTCACTTTTCTAGCTAATCCAGAAAAAACTGTAGAAACAAAACCACTCTTTGCCCAAAAGAGTGGTTTGTAAGTGGATTCTATAATTGGCATTTATTAGTCTTCAATTTGCAATTTCGTCGGTTCGAGTGAAATTGCTTTCTGGCAATTTTGTATCGAGAACTTTTTTTAAACAGCTTCTCGATACAATTTGCTCATGCTTCACAAATCACTCGAAGTGACGATAAATTATTTATTTCAAGATTGTAAACTCTATGGAAGAATCGTTGTAAACCTTATGTGTTTGCGCTTTAAAATCGTCTTCTTTCGCTTTAAAGATGTTATCGACATACGTTTGCGGATTAGCATCTATATAAGGGAAAAATGTACTCTGTACTTGTACTTGAATCTTATGCCCTTTCTTAAAGGTATGAAACACATCTTGTAACTTTAAATTAACTGCTGTCTTTTGGTTTGGTACAAAAGGTTCAGGATTTGTCATACTATTTCTAAATCGACCCCTTAAAGTTTCACTACGAACTAACATATGGTAATTACTTAATTTTAAATGATCTTGTACATCATCTGTGTTTTCAGTATCAGCAGGATAAACATCTACTAATTTAACAATCCAATCTGCAGCTGTCCCTGTTATAGATACATTAAGCTTAGATAATATATCGCCAGCCAATGTTACATCATTTTCTAAAACTTCTGTTTCAAACGTTAATACATCTGGACGACGCGATGCAAAACGCTGGTCGTCTGTCATAAACTTACGTGGTGTAAAAACCACTTTAATATCTTCGGAATATGGTACTGGCTTTTTTGGGTCACTAATAAAATCTGAAGTGGCAATGTTACGCGTGGCTTGTTGGGTTAAACGTTCATTAGGTTGCAGAAACCAACGCTCTTTAGTTGCTGCTTTAGGTGGCCATTGTTCAAAAGATACCCATTCCTTTTTACCGGTATCAAACATATGTGCTTCTGGTAATTCTGTTTTACCATCAGCTTCACCTTTTAGGAAATGATTAAAAAATTTGGTTTCAACCTCCTTTTGAAAATAATCTGAAATACCGTCTCCAAAATGAACATTACCTATCACCTGTCTTTCGCTGGCTCTTGCCCAATCGCCATGACTCCATGGCCCAAAAACAATCGTGTTGTAATTATCACTATTAGCTTCTATGCTTTTATACGTATTATATGGGCCATATAAATCCTCAGCATCAAACTGCCCACCTACAATCATTGTTGCAGGTTTTATATCCTTTAAATGCTGAATAATTCCGCGTTTTTGCCAAAACTCATCATAAGTCACATGTTCTTCAAGTTGCGTCATAAACACATTCTTTTCATCATAATAATCATCTAATTTGCTTAGCGGCATATGATCTAAAAAGAATTGGTATTGATCTTCTGTTCCGATATCTGGAAACTCATACCAAGCCTCTTTTGTTGGTGTATCTTTCATATATCCAAAAACAGACGTCGCTCTCCAATAGCTTAATAAAAAAGCACCATTATGAATAAAATCATCAAAAAAGAAATCACCAATACAAGCTTGAGGTGATACTGCTTTTAATGCTGGGTGAGAATCTAAAAGAGAATACGTTGCATAAAATCCTGGATATGAAATACCGTAAGTCCCCACGTTACCATTGTTATTTTCAACATTATTAACTAACCATTCTATAGTGTCATACGTATCACTAGCTTCATCGGTTTGGTTTCCTGTTTTATTAGGAATATAAGCACGCATATTATCGTAAACGCCTTCACTATTCCAACGGCCTCGTACATCTTGGTACACCATGATATTGCCCTCTTCCATCAAATACGTATTGGGTCCAATTTTAGTTTTAAAATTATCTTCGCCATAAGGTCTACTGCTATAAGGTGTGCGCATCATAAGCATCGGATATGTCTTAGATGTGTCTTTTGGACTGTAAATCGTCGTGTGCAATTTAATACCGTCACGCATTTCAATCATCACTTCCTTTTTTGTGTAATTGTCTTTAGCGAAGGTATCTTCTGAAGTACTTACTTTATTAGCTTCAGTTTCCGCTTCTGTAAGATTAATGTTTTGTGTATTGTCTTTACAAGCAAAAACAAAGATTGAAAATACAGCGATTAATACGATTTTTTTAATCATAGTGGTTGGTGATTTTGAAATTAAAGTCTAAAGATAATTTAAATTTGATTTTAATGACAAAGCTTTAGAAACCTTTAAGAGTTAAGAAAAAAACACTTAATTATGATAGCTTTTCATTTCGATACGTAGTGAGAAATCGCATAATTAGTTTAGTTTCTTGTGAGATGTCTCGACTTAGAACACCCCTAAAGTCCCCTCAAGGGGACAATTCTACATAAAAAATCAATCTATTTCTAACGAAGTAAACTGAAACGAATTACCATCAAACAAGCCTTTATCACCTAATTTGAGTGAAGGAATTACCAACAATGCCATAAACGACAAACTCATATAAGGTGCATGTAATTTGCTTCCTAAATCTTTTGCCATTTGATCTAACTCTGCATACGCTTTACCAATGGTTTCGGCATTTTGGTCGCTCATAATTCCTGCAACAGGAAGTGGAACTACTTTTTCATTATTGTCAGAAACGGCACAAATACCACCTTTATTCTCTATAAGTAAATTTA
This sequence comes from uncultured Flavobacteriaceae bacterium, assembly GCA_964492855.1. Lineage (GTDB taxonomy): Bacteria > Bacteroidota > Bacteroidia > Flavobacteriales > Flavobacteriaceae > Winogradskyella. Next base: position 9,201 of record CAZBMY010000037.1, on the reverse strand, counting down.
CAGCTTTACAAATGGCGTCATCCGAAACACCAACTGCAATAATATTGTGCGAATCATGGCCAACAGACGAAGCAATAGCTCCCTCTTTTAGACCGAAGTTTTTGATAAAAGCTATGGATGGCTTTTCGTCCCGATAGTTATCGGGATGATAACGATTTACAACAGTCATTTTTAAAATATCAGTCGCTGTATTTGAAACTAGATTTCCGTTCTCAATCGTTGCATCTTCAATGATTTGATTGGTTACCAATTCGCCATCCAAACATTCGATGACTCTTATTCTAGATTTGTTAGACTGGTTAGATTGACTAGATTTATTAGAGTCAAATTTAAAATCCGAAATTTTCTTTTTTTCTGTATTGAAATTATTTAGAATCTCAAAATTAACATGCTTTACTTTTGATTCGCCTTTATCTGAAAC
>CAZBMY010000037.1:6886-8680 GCA_964492855.1 uncultured Flavobacteriaceae bacterium | reverse complement strand
ACTTTCATCCCTTTCTGAAGCTTTTCTAAAGCTTCTTCATAAGTAAAACACTCATGGTCTGTGGAAATTCCTGCCGAAATATATTTATCTAAATCGTCACCTCGTAAACCTGGTGCATGACCATCAACAGGTTTATTAAAATGTTTTGCCCATTCTATTTTTTTATGAACCTCAACATCATCATAAATAACGCCTGGATAATTCATCATCTCCGCCAAATATTTAATATCTGGGTTAGATAGTAAATGCTTTATATCTTCAGAATCTATAACTGCTCCTGCCGATTCAAACGATGTTGCAGGGACACAACTTGGAGCGCCAAAATTGAATTTAAAAGGTGTTTTTTTACCATTTTCTATCATAAACTCCACGCCTTTTACACCAAGAACATTAGCGATTTCGTGTGGGTCAGAGACTGTAGCAACAGTACCGTGTTTTACTGCTATTTTTGCAAATTCTGATGGCACCAACATTGAACTTTCGATATGAATATGGGCATCAATAAAACCAGGAAGGATATAATGATTCTCGTCGCAATCCTTTTCTACAATTGATTTTATTTTACCGTCTTCAATGTGGATTTCGCCTTTAAAAATGTTTCGGTTTTGGATGTCTACAATGTTTCCTTTTATGATTTTCATACAACTTTTAAGTATAGTTCTCGATACATTTCGGCGAAAAGCCGAAACACTCGAACTGACGTATTTAGTTAAATTCTATTCTTAGAATCTCTTTAGTCTGTTTTGCGATTTTAAATCGCTCATCGGCACGCTTACCTACTACCCAAACGATTTTGTTATTTGATGTTAATACCCATGTGTTTTCTTTTTCAGAAGGGTTTAATTTTTCGTCCTTGAGGTATTTACTAACTTTTTTACTACCGCTCATCCCTATAGGACAAAACACATCGCCTTTTTGCCAAAGCCTTAACTCTAAAGGAAACTCTAGTTTTGCTTGATCAATGTAAATACTAGTTTCGGAATTGCTTGAAGCTTCTTTTAAAACTTCAAAAGCTAATATACCTAATGAAGTTTCTATCGGTTTTAAATCGTTAATCAGATGAGATTCTGAAACAAGTTCAGAATGACAAGTATTGGTCAAGATGAGTAGATCACGATGTTTTGTTAATTTATGAGTACTTGAGGTTACAAATTTCCCTGTTTCGGCATCTAATAAATTAACGATGTCATTCCATTCGGTAAAACCAAAATCCTTAAACATCTCAAATAGATAGGCTTTGGCGTTATTTACTTTTTTGAATTCTGAAATCTTATAACTGACACTATTTTCATCAATATCTTTTATCGCTCGTTTTGCGACAGCATTTAAACTTTCTTCTACGATATCTGCAGTGTCTCTCAAATTTTCAAGTGTATTTTGAAAACTATCTAATAATTGTGGATTAATTTCTTTTAATATTGGAACAATCTCATGACGCAGCTTGTTTCTTAAATATTTACGGGTAGAATTACTGCTGTCTTCTCGCCATTTAATATTGTTTTTTTTCGCAAAAGCTTCGATGATTTCACGAGAAAATGGTAATAATGGTCTGATAATATTATCATTAATCGCAGGAATACCAGTTAAACCATTTAGACCTGTACCACGAGTGAAATTTATAAGAAACGTTTCGAGATTATCATCGGCATGATGGGCTGTAAGTACATAATCAAAACTAAGTTGCTCAGCTAACTCTGCAAACCAATCGTAACGCAACTCTCGTGCTGCCATCTGTATAGATTGCTTATTTTCTTTAGCGTAGGCTTCAGTATCAAAACGCTGTGTAAAGACTTC
>CAZBMY010000037.1:0-6786 GCA_964492855.1 uncultured Flavobacteriaceae bacterium | reverse complement strand
TCTAAAACCTCGCGCATGGCTTTGGCCTTTATTAAACATTCTTCATATTCTTTTAATGGAATACTTTTGGCTGTAATTGCACTACCAACTGAATATGATACATATTTTTGAGATTGATTATACAGAATGCTTCTGATAATTACATTAAAATCAAAATCGCCATCAGGTGTAAAATGACCTACTGAGCCCGAGTACAAACCCCGTTTTGTTTCTTCTAAATCCTCTATAATTTGCATAGCCGAAATCTTTGGAGCACCAGTCATACTTCCCATAGGAAAAGTAGTTCTTAATATTTGTGTAGGAGATACATTATCTTTTACCTCAGAGATTACTGTAGATATCATTTGGTGCACTTGTAAAAACGAATAGACTTTACATAACTCTTCTACCTTGACGCTTCCTTTTTTTGCGGTTTGCGACAAATCATTACGCACTAAATCTACAATCATAATGTTTTCGCTTCGTTCTTTTTCGTCTAGAGCTAATGTCTTAGCCAATTGTTTATCTTCTGCCGTGTTAGCTGATCTTTTTGCAGTGCCTTTAATAGGCTGAGAAATTACCTTTAAGCCTTCTTTTTTAAGATAGCGTTCTGGAGATGCAGACAGTAGATATTTATCATCTGTTTTTAGGAATGTAGCAAATGGTGGTTTAGATATTTTATTAAGTTTATTAAAGGTTTCTATGGGCTGAATCTCTGTGTTTTGAGCATAAAATTCTTGGCAAAAATTAGCTTCATAAATATCACCTCGCTGAATGTGTGCAAGCATTTGTTCAACTTTATTGAAATAGTCGTCTTTAGTAATGCGAAGTTTTATTCGGATGTTCTCAATATTATGAGATTTCTCACATTCGTTCGAAATGACATTCAAAGACTCTTTTATTTTTTGAATGCTTTGCAAATCCGATTCAATTTCATCATCAACCATTTTTAAATACTGTATTTCAACGGTATCACCTTTAATTAAAAAAAGTTTTTTAGGCTGAAAAAAATATAAATCCGGAAATTGTAAACCATCAAAATTATTGGATTCTAATACTTCTATATCATTCTTTAAGTCATAAGTTAGATAACCAAACAGCCAATCATTTGTCATAGATTGGTATTCATTTAGTTTATCAAAAGCATCAATATAATCGGTCTTGATTGAGGTAAAGGCATCAACAGCCAAAACAGCATCGTAAGTACTATATTTTTCGTTATGATTATTAGAATCTAACCAAACAACATCATCAAACTGTTGTGCCCAAAACAATAGCTTTTGTTTAAAGTTTATGATGGACTTAGTATAATGAAATTGCTGTGTTCTCAATGGAAAAATAATTACCGCAAAATACCAAAATTTAAGCATCATATGAAACCTTAACTATCCGTAGTCTACTAATTATGAAACTGTATCTTTGTACCATAAATAAAGACTGTGACTTTTAGAGATTTAAACTTAAATACGCCGTTATATAACGCCATAGACGACTTAGGTTTTGAAACGCCAACACCTATCCAAGCGAAATCGTTTAATGTTGTTGCATCTGGCAAAGATGTTGTTGGTATTGCGCAAACTGGTACTGGTAAAACTTTTGCCTACATGTTGCCTATTCTTAAGAATTTAAAATATTCACAGCAAGAAAACCCAAGAGTTTTAGTTTTAGTGCCTACTCGAGAGTTGGTTGTACAAGTTGTTAATGAGATTGAAAAACTATCTAAATACATTAACAATCGTGTATTAGGCGTTTATGGAGGCACCAATATCAATACCCAGAAACAAGCTGTTGCACAAGGCTTAGATATTATAGTAGCTACGCCAGGTCGCTTATATGACTTAGCTGTAAGCCGTGTGTTGCAATTAAAATCTATTCAGAAACTAGTCATTGACGAAGTTGATGTAATGCTAGATTTAGGTTTTAGACATCAATTGATGAATATTTTTGATATTCTACCGCCGCGACGACAAAACATTATGTTTTCGGCAACTATGACAACAGATGTAGATGAGTTAATTACGGATTTCTTTATAAATCCTGCTAAGATATCTATTGCCGTCTCCGGTACACCATTAGAAAATATTACTCAGCTACGTTATGATGTTCCAAATTTTTATACCAAAGTCAATTTACTTGAAGAACTACTTCGTGATAAAGATACCTTTTCGCGTGTTTTAATTTTTGTCGCTTACAAACGTATGGCAGACCGCTTGTTTGATAAGCTTGAAGAATTATTTCCGTCCGAAACTTGCGTAATACACTCTAATAAAACACAGAATTACAGACTAGGTAGTATTGAGCAATTTCGTGAAGGTGAGAACAGGTTACTTGTAGCTACAGATGTTATGGCTCGTGGTTTAGACATTGATGATGTATCACATGTAATTAATTTTGACACACCAGACTATCCTGAAAACTACATGCACCGTATTGGTCGTACTGGTCGTGCGGAACGAAAAGGACAGTCTATTTTATTATCTACAGAAAAAGAGCAAGATTCTAGAGAACGTATTGAAGCGCTGATGCAAATGCAGATTGAAACTATAGATATTCCTGGCTATATTGAAATTTCTAAAGAACTGATTGAAGAAGAACGCGACGTTATAAAAGAACGCTATAACCCTACAAAGCGTAGAGATGAAGATGCGCCTGGCCCTGCTTTTCATGAAAAGAAAGAAAAAAATAAAAAGGAAAATTTAGGCGGCAGTTACCGACGAGAAATTGCTAAAAAATACAAGAAGCCAAAAACACGAGGCGATAAAAATTACAATAAGCGGAATAAGAAAAAACGTTAAAACTATTACAGATGAAACCTAATTTTATATTCATTTTAATATTAGTACTGCTCTTACCATCCATCGGATTTTCCACTGATATCTGGGGAAAGACAGGTCATAGAACTGTTGGAAAAATAGCAGAAAAACATCTTAATAATAAAACTAAACGGTATTTAAAAAAGCTGCTGAACGATGGCTCTTTAGCGCTCTATTCTACCTTTGCTGATGAGATAAAGTCTGATAAACGCTATAACGAGTTTTACACATGGCATTACATTAATATGTCCTTTGAAGACTCTTATGACTCATCAACAAAAAATCCTGATGGCGATTTAGTTACAGGCATATCATACTGCGTAAATATTATTAAAAATGAAGAATCTTCAGATGATGATAAAGCGTTTTATTTAAAGCTTTTGGTACATCTCATTGGCGATTTACATCAACCCATGCATATTGGCTTATCAGAAGATAGAGGTGGAAACGATTTTAAAGTCAATTGGTTTGGTAACGAAACTAATTTACACTCTGTTTGGGATACAAAAATGATTGAAGATTATAATATGAGTTATTCTGAATTAGCATCAAATTCAGAATCACTGTCTAAGCAAGAAATTAAGGCTTTACAGTCTGGAAGCGTTATAGATTGGGTTAATGAAACGCATAAACTCACAAAAGAAGTTTACACATCTGTAACTGTAGGTGATGATTTAAAATACGCCTATTCATACAAATATATGGGCTTAGTAAGATCACAACTTCAAAAAGCTGGGATAAGACTAGCGAAAGTTTTGAACTCACTATTTTAAAAAAAAGCTCCTAGTTATAAAACTAAGAGCTTAAAACATCAAGTACTGCAGGATTAGCTTCTTTTAATAAAAAGAAAACTACAACCCTAACCTCATAGTTAATCCTGCATTTGTACTTGACTCTCCACCAAATCTTTGATCGGTACAACTAATTTTCCCTCATTGTCTTTTAGAATAACTGATATGTTTTCAACAGATTCGATAGTGTAATTACGTTCATTAAAAGTTATTTTTTGACCAACTTCAAACGTCTTTCTTGCATAAAATGTTTGCAATAATTTACCAACTACATCTCTTGCTCCTAAGCCAAATGCTATTGCAAACGCTAAAAGAAAGGCGGCAATAATCATATTTATATTATCAGTAACAATTTCAGTATCTATTCCTGCTTGATTTAATGCAGTAACTGAAATGAAGGTTAGAATTAAGAAAAACACCACTTGACTTAACATTTTACCTCCTGATAAATCCATAGATTCAAATAAAGATTTTAAGCCTTTTTTGACAAAACTCGCAAATAACAGGCCTAAAATAAAGATTACTAATGCAGAGAATAATTGCGGCAAATACCCTAATAATTCGCTTATTTGAGTTGATATAATTTCGAGTCCTAGAATATCGGATGCCATAATCATTAGTATGATGTACATCAGCCATTTTACAAAACTTGAAACAACCTTTATGGTATCAAAATTAAGCTCTTTTCCTTCTACTATTTCAATCTCATTAAGGGTATCATCGAGTTTATTAGCCTTAGCTAATTTTAGAAGTTTTTTAGTTACTTTCACCACAATTTTGGTGACTAACCAACCAAAAATCAGCACTATAAACGCACCAATGATATTAGGGAATATCTTGGTGATTTCTAACCACATAGATGTTAGCGACTGCATCGCTATATCTTTAAATTCTGTTACTTTTTCCATACTTAATTATGTTAGGGTTAATTATAAGTATTATTTATTTCTTTTTTTTGTCACAGTTTCGATAACATGACCAAGGTTATACGAAAACAGTTCAGCTATTTCCATAATAAGCTTAGCCATAGCAATATCGTGCATAACTTTGGCTTTCAGCTCTTTTGGCACCTCTTTAAGAGGCTGGTTTATATGCTTAAATGGATTTTCCATCTTTCGTATAATTATAGTACTTCTGTACTAATTTATCTTTTGCTCTTTTTAAGCGCATTTTTACGGCGCTTTCACCAATATCTAACGCTTCAGACAGTTCTTTAATCGTTAAATTATCTTGATACTTTAATAATAATATCATTTTTTCATCTGGCGAAATCAGCTGCATTACTTTTTTGAGTTGCTCCACCTTCATATTGCGAAACTCATAAGTTGAATCGACCTCTTCACCAATGTTTTGAATATCTATACTCTCTGAACTTATAGATTTTTTTTCAATCTTCTTGGCCGCACTCCGAGTAACGTAATTTACACAATGGTTATATGTAAACGCATATAACCATGTTGAAAATTTTGAGTTACCCTTGAAGCTTGCCAGCTTAACAAAAACTCGTAAGAATACATCTTGAGTTAAATCTTTAGCCTCATCCACTCCATTAGCAAACCCATAACATTTGTTATAAACCATAGGTGAAAATTTATCATAAAGCACCTCGAACAATAGAGTGTCATTCGTTTTCACGATAGCCTCTACTAATTCTTCATCAGATAATTTATGGACAGACTTTTTAAGCGTCATTCCTTTATGCTAGGGTTTTTTTATTAAGACACAGTAATTGTGATATGGTCACTAAGTAATCAACGATTTTTTAAATCGTCCTCGAGATCACTCAAATGATTATTTAATGCTCTTGCAGAAATCTGTATTTCCCAAATCAAAAATGCATATGGCATTAGCAGAAGCATAACATCTAAACCTAATTTTAGATTATGATTTGCCGCATTAAAGATGCTTCTTTTATTTTAAATATTTATCACTAAGGTATCTAATCACAGATACATATGCCAAAAATCGATTGGTATACATTAACATAATTAAGGACAGTGCTAAAAATAAAAGTGCTGGCGTGGTTAGTGTTAATTCCTCCAAAGTATATTTTTTTCAAAATTACTGATAAAGCTTGGAGCATAAAAAAAAGCGAACTAAAAAGTTCGCTCCCATTTATACATTTCATTCAATTTTTAATCATCTGGTCTTTCTGGGATGTAAACAACATCAATATCGATATCATTTCCATAAGTTACTATCATAGAGCATAACACGGAAACATTTTCACCTTGATGAATTGCCGGTTTCATAATTGGTATTTTTCTAAGCACTCTCAAAATTTCTGCCTGAATGGTTACTTCAGAATCTCTGACTTTCATCCCGGTAAGATTTCCAGTGTCATCGATTATAAAAAAAGTATCAACCTGTTTTGGTTCAGAAAGGTTTAAATTTTTAGATATGCTTAAATTAAACTCGCGTTTTATAAATGTTGCTACCTTATTATCAAAACATGCTTTTGTTTCTTCTTTAGAAAGCTCTTCACAACCATAATAAACAGGCGCTATTTCTACATCTTTTAATATCATCCTATTGTCAGGACTAAAATTTGCTAAACCTTCGTCACGCGACATAATGCTGCATAAACTTAATATTGCCTGCTCCTCTTCTTTTGTAATATTTCCTTGTGCCATTATCTGTTGCTGAACTGCATTGATTTTTATTATCAATTCACTTTGTTCATTTTTTGAAGAAACCGACACTTCTTTACAAGAAACACATAAGAAACCGATAGCCATAATAGGAATAGCAAACAAATATTGTAACTGTGTTCTTCTTTTTATATTGAATTTCATAAGTTTTTATTTTATGCTACTTATTACTTTCAGAACTCAAACTCCATTTGTAAGCTAAAATTCCTATTCTGCTAATAGCAAAAGCAAATAAACCAAAAGTTATCGTCAGTAAAGACACCTTAATACCTGCAGCAACTAAGTCAGGTCTTGCATCTCCAATGGCTTCTAACATATCAAATAATGTAATGATACCTATTACGGAAGACAAACAACCAATGACTAAAGCTACCAAACTAGATTCTGCGGCTAATCCAATCATTTTATTAGATGTTTCGAGGCTTTTATTCTTTTTCACAAAAGCCATAACTATAAAAAATAGAGCTAATAAAAAGGCAATTAAAATAAAGTACATTCCTGGTCCTCCTTCTTCGAGACGACCGACTAATAAATAATTTTTAAACATAAGTG
>CAZBMY010000036.1:0-13817 GCA_964492855.1 uncultured Flavobacteriaceae bacterium | reverse complement strand
CCTCCTTGATCTACATAACGTGCTGTATCATTAAATACTTTAAGCATAGGCACAATACCGTTACTTGTACCATTTGTACCAGCAATATAACTACCCGTTGCTCTTATATTATGAATAGATAAACCAATACCTCCTGCAGATTGTGAAATCTTTGCGGTTTGCTTTAATGTGTCATAAATACCATCAATACTATCGTCTTTCATCGTTAATAAAAAACATGAAGACATCTGTGGTTTTGGCGTACCTGAATTAAATAATGTTGGTGTGGCGTGTGTAAAGTATTTTTTAGACATTAACTCATAGGTCTCAATAGCTGCATCTAAATCATTTAAATGAATACCAATTGAAACACGCATAAGCATGTGTTGTGGACGTTCGGCAATTTTACCATTTAGTTTTAAAAGGTAAGAACGTTCTAAGGTTTTAAACCCAAAATAATCATAACCAAAATCACGGTTGTAGATAATTGTAGAGTCTAATTTATCCTTATTTTCCATGATGACGTTATAAACTTCATCTGATAATAAAGGTGCGTCTTTACCGGTACGTGGATTTACATAAGTATATAAATCTTCCATCACCTCGCTAAACGTTTTCTTTGTGTTTTTGTGTAAGTTAGACACAGAAATACGTGCCGCTAAACGTGCATAATCAGGGTGAGCCGTGGTCATTGTTGCCGCAATCTCTGCTGCCAAATTATCTAACTCACTAGTAGTTACACCATCATATAAACCTTCGATAACACGCATGGCTACTTTTAATGGATCTACAAGCTCATTTAAGCCATAGCAAAGTTTACGAACTCTCGCCGTAATTTTATCGAACATTATTTGCTCTTTTCTTCCGTCTCTTTTGATTACAAACATACTTTACACTTTAGTTTTAGTTTTTCTGAAATTGCCAGTTCAGAAAATGGGTTAATTAGTTATTCTAAGTCTACAATTAGCCATATATCACAGCTAACCGTAGTAGTTTATTGGAATTAGACAACACCAATTCCTAAGGAATCAGAAAGTATTATCTAAAAAATAGTTTTTTTAGAGCGTTTCGATATTAAAAATCGAAATCCATATTGTATTTATCCTCGTCTGCTTCCTTGTTCATCACTCCTGCTTTTTGGTAATCTCCAACACGCTTTTCGAAGAAGTTGGTTTTACCTTGGAGTGAAATCATATCCATAAAATCAAACGGGTTTGCTGTATTGTATACTTTTTCGCAACCTAAATCGGCTAAAAGGCCATCAGTTACAAACTCTAAATACTGAGACATTAAATTAGCATTCATACCAATTAAACTCACAGGAAGAGATTCTGTGATAAACTCTCTTTCTATATTTAATGCATCAACAAGTATTTCTTTAATACGTTCTTTGGACACTTTATTAACTAAGTGATGCTCATGTAAGTGTACAGCAAAATCACAGTGCATGCCTTCATCTCTTGAAATTAACTCATTAGAAAACGTTAAACCAGGCATTATACCTCTTTTCTTTAACCAGAAAATAGAACAGAAAGACCCTGAGAAAAATATACCTTCAACAGCTGCGAAAGCAATTAAACGCTCTGCAAAACTTGGAGATTCTATCCATTTTAATGCCCATTCTGCTTTTTTCTTAATTGCAGGGAACGTTTCGATAGCATTAAATAACTTGGTTTTTTCTTTTTCGTCTTTTACGTAAGTATCTATTAATAGGGAATAGGTTTCGCTATGAATATTTTCCATCATGATCTGGAAACCATAAAAGAATTTTGCTTCACTGTATTGCACTTCGTTAACAAAGTTTTCAGCTAAATTTTCATTTACAATACCATCACTAGCTGCAAAGAATGCTAAGATGTGTTTTATAAAGTAACGCTCATCGTCATTTAATTTATCTGACCAATCGGTAATATCTTGGTGTAAATCAATTTCTTCTGCTGTCCAAATACTAGCTTCTGATTTTTTGTACCATTCCCATAAATCATGGTGTTGAATTGGAAATATCACAAATCTATCTTTGTTCTCTTGTAAAATTGGCTCTACCGCTACCGACATAGTTCTTGTTTTTATTGCATTATATTGGAAAAATATTCGCGTGACTTGGGACTAACAAATATGACAAAATGATTGACTTGTTTTTAGGAATTTTAATAAAGCTTTTCAACAAGTTTTTAACAACAAGAAAATTCGCTCAAAAAATATTAAGTATTCAAAAAAAAATATTAAATAATTGATTATCAGTTATTTAATATTTTTTTGTTTATCAAGATGTTGTAAGAATTACAATGTTAAAATAGTCTTAAAGAATAGTGAAACTAGGGGTTTGTATAAAAAAATTAAAAGCTATTCACATAAACAAAATAGTTGTTTAAAACTTATATAATTATAAGGCTCAAAAAATTTTGTAAACTCCAATTTTATGTAGATGTAAAACTCTATTTATTGAATTTGTCTTGAGCTATTGTTTCTAACTCTGTATACCAATCTTCGCCAAATTTTCGTATTAATGCTTCTTTGACAAATTTATAAATTGGCACTTGTAATTCTTTACCAAGTGTACAAGCATCATCGCAAATCTCCCATTTATCATAATTGACTGCAGAAAATTCTGTATAATTTTTGACACGTATTGGGTATAGGTGACAGGATACTGGTTTTTTCCACTTAACTTCTCCTTGATTATATGCTTCTTCAATACCGCAAAGTGCTGTTTTCTTATCATCAAAAATAACATAAGCGCAATCCGCACCATTAATTAACGGTGTTTCTAAATCACCAAAATCTGTAGTTATTGATGTGCCTTGTGCTTCTATGGCCTCAATCCCTTCTTTACGCAGAAAAGGTTTTACTTTAGGGTAAATATCTTCTAAAATCTTGGCTTCTTCCTTATCTAATGGTGCACCAGCATCGCCGTCGATACAACATGCGCCTTTACAAGCCGAAAGGTTACAGACAAAATCTTTTTCTATGATATCTTCTGACACAATGGTCTTACCTAATTGAAACATATAAACGTTTAAATTTTAGCACAAAAGTACTTAAACTTTACTGTAATTTAATATTGAAAATCTGCAATTTAGTCTCATCTTTGCGGCGAAATTTAAAATAAAACTTATGGAATTAAATTTTAAACAAATTTTCACAGCCTTTATGGTATTATTTGCTGTGATAGATATTATTGGAAATATTCCTATTATCATAGACTTACGAAAAAAAGTAGGTCATATTCAGAGTGAAAAAGCATCAATTATAGCTGGGATAATTATGATTATCTTCCTTTTTGTAGGTGAGCGTCTTTTAAATTTTATAGGTGTGGATGTCAATTCATTTGCAGTAGCTGGTGCATTTATTCTATTTTTTATTGCCTTAGAAATGATATTGGGTATCACCTTATATAAAGAGGAAGAAAGTAACGCTATTACAGCTTCTGTTTTTCCTTTAGCCTTTCCTTTAATTGCTGGGCCCGGAAGTTTAACCACGCTACTTTCTCTTCGAGCGGAATTTAGAATTGAAAATATTATTGTAGCAGTAATTATAAATGTTATTGTTATTTATGCGGTCTTAAAAACATCGTCAAAAATAGAACGTGTTATTGGACCAAATGGCATCCGTATAATAAGAAAAGTTTTTGGTGTAATTTTGTTAGCAATAGCAGTAAAATTATTTACTGCCAATATTAAAGCCTTATTAGTCTAATATTATGAAAGTATTTACAATCATTGCAAGTATTATTGCCCTTGGGCTTATTATTTTTAGTGCAACTAAATTAAATGTTGATGCCATTTTTGAAGGCGAAAGTGCTACAGCTTTAATTACTATTGTTGCTGCACTTTGCGTTATTTTATTGCTTCAAGTCTTTAGAGTATCTAAAAAAATTGAACAACTTCAAAAAAAGAGAAAATGACTTTTGACGTTTTAATTATTGGCGGTGGTGCCGCAGGTATGTCTTGCGCATTGGTTCTTGGTTCTGCAAAACCAAAACCCTTTGCCTCAAGCAAAACTATTGGTATCATTGTTCATCAAAAAACATCACATCTTCAAAACGCTTTGTTTAATAATGTTTTGGGGATTACACCAGGTACTTTAGGAAAAGATATTTTAGAAAACGGCAAACAACAACTTAAAGACTTGTACCCACATGTGCAACAAATTGAAAAGGAGAAGGTCACATCGCTATCTAAAACTACTGAAGGATTTAAAGTAGCTACAAACAAAAACACTTACAAGACCAAAATAGCTGTAATCGCTGTTGGTTACACAAATTTGTTTACTATTAAAGGGCTTGACCACTATATTGAACCACACCCACAAGCAGCTTTGGAGAAAAATAGAATATGGTTACGCAATAAAAATCATCTTATTGAAAAAGGACTTTACGTAGCCGGAACTTTAGCTGGCGGCAGAAGTCAACTCGCTATAGCAAGTGGAAGTGGAGCACAAGTAGCAACTGATATTTTAACCTTATGGAATGGGGGTAAGCACACAAAAATCCATGATAAGATTAGTCAATAATGTCTTCTACAGCCTCTTGACTTAACAGAATAACCTCATCTATCATAATATCGGATCGGTTTACGATTTCTTCAAAAGCATTGTCATCGTATAATTGACGAGCTAGTGTTGCTTTAATCAATCGCTTTATAACATTATTAAATGCAACGAAACTTATTTTTGTGCCTTCTTGTCGGTTTACGTAATCTTGAAAACGCACAACGATATCATCACTTACCATAAAGTTGTCAATGAAATCGCGTTTAGATACACCATCGTATATAGCTCTATTCTTATCAAGCTCTTCAAAAACAAAAAAACCGAAATGTCCTGAACGTCTTAAATAATTAATCGTTTCATTATCAAGCGAGGTATCTATAGGCACAAATACATCTGGTATTATACCACCTCCACCGTATACAATTTTACCGTTTGGTGTTGTAAATTTTAATGAATCTTCTATTTGTATATTTTCAGAATTCATTAATTCACCATTTCGAAGACGTTTGTAATAATCTCTAAAGTAGTTTTTGTTTTTTCCGTTATTGTAAGGTTTTTGTATAGAACGCCCAGTAGGTGTGTAATATCTCGATACCGTAAGTCGTACAGCACTACCATCTCCTAAAGCCATTTCGCGTTGCACTAACCCTTTTCCGTATGAACGTCTACCAACAATAACTCCTTTATCGTTGTCCTGAAGTGCCCCTGCAACAACCTCACTCGCTGAAGCTGAACTTTCGTTTATTAAAATGTAGATTTCACCTTCTTCAAAATCACCTCGACTTGTTGCAAAGGTATCTTCTCGTTTTCCTTTTTTGTTTTTTGTAAATACAATAAGCTTATCATCTTCTAAAAATTCATCTGCTATTTGCTCTGCTATTTCTAAAAACCCTCCAGGATTATCTCTTAAATCTAATGCTAATTTGGTTGCGCCTTTATCTTGTAGTTTATCAAGTGCCGATTTAAATTCTTGATAACTAGATTCCGCAAAACGGTTCATTTTTATGTAGCCCAAATTATCTGTAAGCATGTACGACGCTTCTACACTTTTAATCGGAATACTCCCCAACTTTACTGTAATATTTAAGAACTCTTGAGTTTGAGGTCTAAATACTTTAAGTTTTACTTTAGTTCCTTTAATCCCTTTTAGTTTTTTAGAGATAACGTCTGTATTAAACTTATCTCCATAAATGGTATCACCATCTGCCATAAGTATGCGGTCTCCACCTTTAATACCTGCACGACTACTTGGCCCACCTTCAGTTGGTCGTATGACAACCAAAGTGTCTTTATACGGATAGTAATTAATACCGATACCAACAAAATCTCCACGCATATTCTCAGTAACACGCGCTAAGTCTTTCTTTGGGATATATACTGAATGTGGGTCTAGGTTGTCTAAAATACCATTAACGGTAACATCGACAATACTATCGGTATTTACCTCCTCCACATACTCGTAATCGATATAATCTATGAGTCTGTTAAGCTTATCTTTTTTGCTGTTGGTAGTAAATAACCTATCTGAATTATCTGTAAAATTAAGCTTCCCGCCAATAAAAACACCGACAGCTATTGCTACACCTAATAGTAATGGTATGTACTTTTTTCTGTCGGACATTTAAGCTTCTATTTCTTTTATTATCTCTAGTTCTACACCTGCTTTTTTCAAAAACCGAAGTCCTGAATCATCTTTATAACCTTCAGAATATACAACTCTCACAAACCCTGCTTGATGAATAAGCTTACTACACTCTTTACAAGGTGACAACGTAATATATAAGGTTGCGCCTTTACAAGACTGCGTCGACGATGCTACCTTTAAAATAGCATTAGCTTCTGCATGTAATACGTACCATTTGGTATAGCCTTCATCATCTTCGCAATAGTTTTCAAACCCTGTAGGTGTACCATTGTAACCATCAGAAATAATCATACGATCTTTAACTATTATGGCTCCAACTTGTTTGCGCTTACAATGAGATAATTTACCCCATTCTTTAGCCATGCGTAAGTAGGCTTTGTCGTATCTTAACTGTTTTGCTTTATCAGCCATTAATGAATAATACTTGTGTAATTAACGAATATAATCGCTTCGTATTTTATACGCAATCGCTTGCCGTTAAAGTTTTACCAATCTTTAATTTAAAATCAGAATATGCTATTTTCTATTAAAATAGGTAGAACTAAACCAATAACTACAGACGATAAAACCATTACCCAATCGCGATTTGAAAATCTAAAAATAGTCTGAAAAATGAATCCTAAAAACAAGACCACAAAGACAATAATAACCTGTGCAATTTCTATGCCTAAGGCAAACTCTAAAAGTGCTAGTAACTTATTATTAGTATCTCCAAATACCATCGTAAACTCTCTAGCAAATCCTAACCCATGAACCAAACCAAAGAAAAGCGCAGCAAAAAAGAGAACACTTATTTTTTTAGTAGTTTTATTTGTCTTGGTTGCTGTAAACACATTATACACTGCGGCAATTAAAATAGTAATAGGAATTAAGAACTCAACCAATTTTCCGTTAATAGACACCACATCATACGCGGCTAAAACCAATGATAATGTATGCCCTAATGTGAATAGAGACACTAATAGTAATACCCGCTTCCAATCTTTAAATACGTAAGGCACTGCTAGTACCATTAAAAAAAGTACGTGGTCATAGCCATTAATATCTAAGACGTGATTAAGGCCGTATTTGACATTAAACAGAAAGTCATTCATAATGAAAACAGATTAAATATTGATTTTGATTTTTTGTTTGTTAAGACCTTTTAGGGTCTGTATGATTGACGAATTTAAAACATTAGTGCTTATTGCACAACATATCCTTATTAAGAAGCGGTAAAGTGTACTCTTAATATTTACTGTCTTTATTAACCACAAGGACATTTAGTGTTAAGCATAAAATTATAAGTAAAATCCCTAAAATAGACCATAGTGTATAATCTTCAGCAAACCATATAACACCTGCAATCATAGTAAAAATGACTTCTATATATTTTAAAGGCGCTACCAATTTAGTCTCAGCTTGTTGCAACGCTTTGGTCATATACAATTGTCCGAAATAACCAGAAACGCCTAAACTAAATAGCAAAAGCCACTCGTAGCCTTGGGGCTGTATCCAGTAATTAACACATAAAACTCCTGCTATGATAGCAGAAATAGTCATAAAATAGTTTACAATTATTATGGGATGGTCATTGCTTCCTATCTTACGGACGATAATAAAAACTAGTCCCGTAAATAACGCCGAAAGTACCACATACAGAAAGCCTATAATATTGATTTCTGCGTCAAACCCTTTGAGTAAAACAACACCTATAAAAGCTCCTAAAAAAAATACCCATTGTAATAATTTGATTCTTTCTTTTAAAATAAAAAACGCAAATATTGCTGCAAAAATAGGCGCTATGTATCTAATTGATACTGCCGTGCCCGTGGGTAATAATTTAAGTGACGTGAAGAATAAGGTCATAGCTATTAAACCAACGATACTTCTAGATAATAACAAACCTACTTTATTACCTATAATAGAAATTTTATTTTTTATTAAAAAAGGATATGTGAATAGTAATGAGCCTGCAGCTCTAAAGAAGACAATCTGGTAGACATTAAACGCATCTAAATATTTAACCCCAATATTTAAAAGTGCAAATGCTAAGGCACTGAATATCATATATTTTATTGAGGACCTTAGCATTTTATCTTTGGGCTTAACGTAATATAAAGACTAATTTACTGCATAATTATTTTATTCAACAATCTTGAAAACCCATTAACACACTCATTATTTAATTGTTGCTCAGACAAAGTATTGGTAACTGAAATACTTTCTATGGGTAAATTATTAATGGACGCATAGGCAGTTGTTGGCTTTACGTCTTCTGACATTACGATTATACCATCTACACTACCATCGTTAATTGTCTGAATATATTCTCTCTCTATATTATCTTGATTAAAAGATTGGTAAATCATTACACGATACCCAAAGTCTGCAGCATGCTTCTGAATAATATAAAGAGAATCACTAAAGATCGACATATTGACTTTTGGTAAAATAACAGCAATTAATTGTATTCGCTTTTTTCTTAAAGCTACAGCATACTTATTAGGGACATAGTTATGCTCTTTTGCAATTCTTTTAATCATTGTTTTTGTGCCTTCACTAATATCAGTCTTATTGTTCAACGCTTTAGACACAGTCGAAACCGAATACCCTGATAATATAGAAATTTCTCTAATTGTCATTGTCGCCTCCAAAACTTATGCTTTAAGTTCTTTAATAATAGCTAATGCTGATTGCGTGTCAGATGTAATCTTTATCAAATCATAATTTCCATCAGCATTTTTATTAATGAGTTTAGACCCCATACCAACACATGTTACACCAGCATTAAACCAGCCTTCTAAGTTTTCTCTAGTCGGAGAAACACCTCCTGTTGGCATTATACTTGTCCATGGTTGTGGTCCTTTAATCGCTTTTACAAAACTTGGCCCGTATATCCCTCCTGGGAACAATTTTACAATTTCACATCCTAACTCTTCTGCTCTACATATTTCCGTTAATGATCCACATCCTGGAGACCACATCACCTTACGTCTATTACATACAATTGCAATATCTTCTCTAAGTACAGGAGTAACAATAAAATTTGCACCTAAAGCCATAAAGCGTGATGCGCTTGCAGCATCTGTGACTGAGCCAACACCCATTATCATTCCTGGCATATTTTTTATAACATACTTGTTGAGCTCACCAAAAACCTCATGAGCAAAATCACCTCGCGCTGTAAACTCTAATAATCTAGCACCGCCATCATAGCAAGCTTGAATTACTTTTTTACCAACTTCTAAATCTCCGTTATAAAACAAAGGCACTAAACCTGTTTGCTTCATAACCGCTGCTACTTCTAATCTTGAAAAATTTGCCATAACCTATCTTGCTACACGTCCTGAAGCGTCACCGCCCATTAATTTTTCTACTTCTGCAACAGTAACCAAATTAGCATCACCTTTAATGGTGTGTTTTAAACACGATGCTGCAACTGCAAAATCTAATGCGTTTTGGTCGTCTTCTGGATATTTTAATAGTCCATAAATTAAACCTCCCATAAATGAATCTCCTCCGCCAACACGATCAACAATATCAGTAATCTGATACTGACGGGTTTCGTACATTTTTTTACCGTCATAAAGCACCCCTGCCCATGTATTATGCGATGCAGAAATTGAACCTCTTAGAGTTGTAATTACTTTTTTAGCTCTTGGGAATTTTTCCATCATTTGCTTACATACCGAAAGAAAGGCTTCAGCCTTTACATCATGCCCGTGTTTGTGGACATCTAAACCTTCAGGATGAATCCCAAAGTGCTTCTCAGCATCCTCTTCATTTCCTAAAACAATATCACAATAGGAGGTTAACTCCGTCATTATTTTTTCGCGATGCGCATCATCACAATATGTCCACAATTTTGCTCTATAATTTAAATCTGTTGAAATGGTTACACCCATATCACTTGCTACTTTTAAAGCTTCCAAACAAGCATCTGCTGCACCTTGAGAAATAGCAGGTGTAATACCTGTCCAATGAAACCAAGCTACATCTTTAAAAACAGCTTTCCAATCTACCATACCTGGCTTAATCTCTGAAATTGCAGAATGTGCACGATCATAAACAACTTTACTACCTCTACTAACTGCCCCTGTTTCTAAAAAGTAAATCCCTAAACGGTCACCACCATAAATAATCTTGTCTACACCAACACCACGCTTACGCATTTCCATCATAGCACATTGACCTATATCATTCTTTGGTAAACGTGTCACAAAATCTACAGGCACACCGTAATTTGCTAATGATACTGCAACGTTAGATTCTCCACCACCATATACAACATCAAAGCTTGTTGTCTGAGAAAATCTTAAAAATCCTGGAGGCGCTAGTCTTAGCATAATCTCTCCAAAAGTGACTACTTTTTTCATATTGTTTAATCTTTTAGTTTAATAAAAATTAATTTGCTTAAACGTTTAAGCAATTGTTTTAAAATAAAATCAAAATAGTCTTATTTTGATTTTTAAATGTTAAAGCTGTACTTTTGCTTAAACGTTTAAGCAAATATATAAAAACTTGAGTAATAAAAAAAGAACAACGATAAAAGACATTGCCAATGTTTTAAATATTTCACCTGCGGCTGTATCTAAGGCTTTGCATGACGATCCAAGAATTAGTAATAAACGAAAAATTGAAGTTAGGCATATTGCTAAAAAACTTAACTACCAGCCTAATCATCTTGCAACTGCCCTGCGAAAAGGTAAAAGTAATTTGGTAGGTGTTATAGTCCCTCGTACTAATAGTAATTTCTTTTCCTCGGTCTTAGAACATATCGAAGCTGTACTAGATAAAGCTGGGTATAATATTATCATAACTCAATCAAACGAATCTTACGAAAAAGAATGTAAAAATATAGATACATTACTATTTACTCAAGTCGATGGAATTATTGCATCTATGGCCAATGAAACAGTTAATTTATCTCATTATGAAAAGATAAAATCTAAAGGTATTCCGCTTATATTATTTGATCGTGGTGAAAATGATTTGAATGTAAACTATGTTGGTATTGATGATTACAACAGTAGCCATATGATTGTTGATCATTTGGTCTCTAAAGGCTGCAAACGTATTGCACATATTGGTGGGTATAGACGTACTCGGATTTTTAATAATAGAATAAGAGGTTATATTGATGCCTTGAAGAAAAATAACTTGCCACTTAATGACGAACTGCTTATTGAAAGTGATTTAACTCTAGAGGACGGGCGTCAAAAAATGCTGCAACTTCTGGCCTTAAGAAACAGACCTGATGCAATCTATGTTGCTAGTGATTATGCTGCTCTAGGCGCTTTGCAGATTTTGAAAGAATATGATATTAATGTTCCTAATGATATGCGCCTTGTGGGATTTGGAAATGAGCCTTTTACGTCTTTGGTAACACCCTCAATTACAAGTGTAAACCAGCATAGTTCACAAATAGGAAAATCTGCAGCTAAAACATTTTTAGATCTTGTTGAAAAAGAAGATCTTAAACAAAGCTTAGACAAAATTATTCTTAATGCCGAATTAATAGAGCGTGAATCTTCAAAATAAAAAAGCCTTTCTCTAAAAAGAGAAAAGCTTTCTTACATCAAATAATTGATTTAGGTTAGATTCCTAAACCTTGTCCTCCTCCAACTTGAAGCGTTTCTGCGGTCATAAATAAAGCATCATCACTTACTAAAAATGATACTACAGAAGCTACATCTTCTGGCTGACCTAATCTTCCTAATAAAATATTGTTTTTCCAAGAAGCAAAAACTTCCGGTTTAGTAGATTTTATTTGTTTATGAAAATCGGTATCAATTGTTCCTGGTGATACAGCGTTAACACGAATTCCGTATTCTGATAAATCTTTTGCTAGTGCTCTTGTAATAGCATGTACGGCAGCTTTAGAGGTGCCATAAACTCCTGCTCCAGGGCCACCAGCATTCCATCCTGCAATAGATGTATAATTAATTATAGAAGCATTCTCCCCTTTCTTTAAGTAAGGAATAGCTGCTCTAGATGCAAAAAATGTTGAATCTAAATTAAGGGCCATTACACCTCTGTAAAATTCTGTCGTCATTCCTTCAAAACGAGAACGACCTCCTAGACCACCTGCATTATTAACTAACACATCTATCTTACCGTATTTATCACCTATTTTTTCAATATTAGATGTTACTAATTCTTCGTTAGTTACATCAAAGCCATAGTATTCTGCATCGATTCCTTCGGCTTTTAGTTCTGCTACTCTTTTAGCACCTTCATCATCATTAATTCCATTTAAAACTACAGTATAACCATCGTTACCTAATCGTTTTGCTACTTGAAATCCTATACCTCCTGTTGCGCCAGTTACTATAGCTACTTTTCCGTTTGATTTACTCATTTGTATTTTTGTATATGGTTGATTTTATATTTTTTAATATTTAATTTGCTTTTAAAGGCTCTATTTTAGGGCACAATATCCATACGGCTAATAGAGCTATGACCGCTAATGCACCACCTACTATAAACGCATAGGTGTAATTTCCGCCTTTAGTAAGTATGGGTATTAAGGCTGTTAATCCAAAAGCTGCTAATTTGGCTGCAGTTCCTGCAAATCCAGATAAGGTTCCTACTATTTTTCCACTAAACATATCGCTTGGTAATGTTTGTACGTTACCAATTGCTGTTTGAAAACCGAATAATAACACAGCCATTATTATTACAGCATTTGTAGCAGATCCTGGAGCCTTTAATAAAAAGAAGCAAGGAACCATAATTAGACAGCCTAATGTAATTACCATCTTTCGTGTTTTATTGACGGACCAACCCTTACCTAATCTATTTTGAGCTAACAATCCTCCAAACCATGCTCCTAACATAGCGCCAACATAGGGTACCCAAGCAGAAAACGCAATTTCTTTGACGTCTAATCCAAAGACTTCATTTAAGTAGATAGGAATCCATACAATAAATAACCACCAAATAGGATCTATTGCAGCAGACGCTAAAATTACGCCCCAACTCTCTTTATGTTTTATTAATTCACTAGTACTTGGATTATATCCTTCATCATAATTTCCATCTTCGTCAAGATCTTGATTTTTTTGACCAGATAAAATATATTTTTTTTCATCTTCTGATAACCATGGATGGTTCTTCGGTGGAGATTTAACAATGTATAACCAAGGTATTAACCACAAAAAACCAATTAGACCTACACATACAAATATGGCTTTCCATGATAAATAAATAGAAAGAAGTCCTATTATAGGATAAGCTACTATGCCACCTATAGCTGCACCGGAATTAAATATGCCTTGAGCAAAAGCTCTTTCTTTGGTAGGAAACCATTCTGCATTAGCTTTAGCTGCACCTGGCCAGTTACCAGCTTCTGCTATACCTAAAATAGACCTAAAGATGGAGAAACTTAACATCCCTTTTGCAAATGCATGAATCATTGTTGCTATAGACCAAATTCCTATTGACAGGGCGAATCCTATTCTAGTACCAATCCAATCGAATATCTTTCCGAATATGGTTTGACCCGCTGCATAAGACAAAATAAATACAGCAGATATAGTTCCATATATGGCTTTTGTATCATCAGCATCCATATCTGGAAATAAATCTTTAGCTATATCAGGCCATAGAGCTCCGAAAGCTTGTCTATCTATATAATTGATTACAGCAGCTAAAGCAACAAGTCCTACTACCCACCATCTGAGTCCTTTTCTTTTCATTAATTGATTCTTTTTATAGC
>CAZBMY010000035.1:7513-13995 GCA_964492855.1 uncultured Flavobacteriaceae bacterium | reverse complement strand
TGTACTCAAGGTGGGAATCGAACCCACACTTCCGAAGAAATCGGATTTTGAATCCGACGCGTCTACCAATTCCGCCACTTGAGCAAATTGTCCCGATAATTATAGGGATGCAAAAATAGAAAAAATTAATCAGTAAAAACAAGTAAAATTGTAAGGTTTATAATTCGCTACTAGCAAAATAATTTTCTAACTTTGAGCATCTTAAAAATAACTAACTCCAACGCAACTCATGCCTAACAAAACAACTGAAGCCAAGATCTTTACATGCTCGCAAAGTCGCTATTTAGCCGAACAAATTGCTAAAGCTTATGGTGTAAAACTCGGTAATGTCATTACATCTAGATACAGTGATGGTGAATTTCAACCATCCTATGAAGAATCTATTCGTGGAACTCGAATATTTATTATTGGATCCACACATCCGGGTCCAGAAAATCTTATGGAAATGCTTCTGATGATTGATGCTGCCAAGCGTGCTTCTGCCAGGCATATTACGGCAGTACTTCCTTACTTCGGTTGGGCAAGACAAGACAGAAAAGACAAACCTCGTGTACCTATTGCTGCAAAGTTAGTTGCAAAAATGTTAGAAGCTGCTGGTGCTACACGCATTATAACTATGGATTTACATGCGGATCAAATTCAAGGCTTTTTTGAGAAACCTGTTGATCATTTATTCGCATCAACCATATTTTTACCTTACTTAAAGTCTTTGAATTTAGATAATCTAACGATAGCTTCACCAGATATGGGAGGGTCCAAACGTGCTTATGCCTATTCTAAAGCGTTGCAAAGCGATGTGGTAATCTGTTACAAGCAACGTGCTAAAGCTAATGTGATTTCGCATATGGAATTAATCGGTGATGTCACAGGCAAAAATGTGGTTTTAGTGGATGACATGGTTGACACCGCTGGGACGTTAACTAAAGCGGCCGATTTAATGATTGAACGCGGTGCGCTTAGTGTTAGGGCTATATGTACACATCCTATTTTATCAGGCAGTGCGTACGATAAACTAAAAAACTCTAAGCTTGAAGAATTGATAATCACTGACTCCATACCATTAACCCAAGAGAGTGAAAAACTAAGAGTTTTAAGCTGTGCAGACTTGTTTGCTGAAGTGATGCAAAACGTACATCATAACAAGTCTATAAGTTCAAAATTTGTGATGTAAGTTTTGAGCGTTCAAAAAAATGAATTTAGAAAGGATAATTCGTAATATATTATTACATTTGCAGCCCTCAAAAAGAGGTAGTTAATAATTATAAATTAAACTTTTAAAAATGAAATCAATTACAATTAATGGATCTCAAAGAGAAAGCGTAGGCAAAACGTCAACAAAAGCCTTACGTAATGCTGGTCAGGTTCCTTGCGTTATATACGGAGGAGACAAGCCATTGCATTTCTCTGCACCAGAATTGGCATTCTCTAAAC
This sequence comes from uncultured Flavobacteriaceae bacterium, assembly GCA_964492855.1. Lineage (GTDB taxonomy): Bacteria > Bacteroidota > Bacteroidia > Flavobacteriales > Flavobacteriaceae > Winogradskyella. The sequence continues at coordinate 12,564 of CAZBMY010000035.1, read as the reverse complement.
TTGTATACACACCAGACGCGCATACAGTTGTGATTGCCTTAGATAATGGAGAAACTTTCAATGCAGTTATGCAAGATATTCAGTTTCACCCAGTAACAGACAGAATACTTCATGTTGATTTTTATCAGATTTTTGATAATAAAGAAATCACTATGGAAATTCCTGTTAAAACCGTTGGTACATCTAAAGGTGTTTTAAACGGTGGTAACTTAAGAGTGCCATACAGAAAGCTTAGAGTTAAAGCTATACCTTCTAAATTACCAGATTTTATTGAGATTGATATTACACCTTTAAAAATTGGAAGTAAATTCTATATCTCAGAATTAAGTAATGAAGACTATAAATTATTACACCCAGACAGTGTAGTTGTTTGTCAAGTAAGACGAAGCAGATTAGCAGTTGTTGATGCTGACGATGAAGATGAAGATGACGAAGATGTAACAACAGCAGAAGGGACTACAGATGCTCCAGCAGCTGAAGCAACACAAGAATAAACAAAACGTATTCTTAATATAATTTAAAAGCATTCTGTTATTCAGGATGCTTTTTTATTTTTGAATAAATAAAGACACTATGATTAAATGGTTGGTTAACCTTTTTAAATCAGGAGAAAACATTGACCCGATGAAGAAATTCTTAATAGTTGGTTTAGGAAATATTGGTGACAAATACGAAAACACAAGGCATAATATTGGTTTCAAAATTCTTGATGCCTTTGCTAAATCTGAAGAGTTTTCGTTCTCTACGGATAAGCTCGGTGATATTGCAACTTATAAATTAAAAGGTCGGACTTTTATTTTTTTAAAGCCTAGCACCTACATGAATTTGAGTGGTAAAGCCATAAAATATTGGCTGACTAAAGAGAAAGTGCCACTACAAAACTTACTTATTATTACAGACGACCTCAATTTACCTTTTGGGACAATTAGATTAAAAACTAAAGGTAGCGACGGCGGCCACAATGGCTTAAAAGATACTCAAGATAAGTTACAAACCACAACGTATAATCGGTTTCGATTTGGAATAAGTGACACGTTCTCTAAAGGACGGCAAATTGATTATGTTTTAGGTGAATGGTCTGAGGATGAAAAAAAACAACTTCCAGAACGGTTTGAAACATCAATACAAGTCATAAAATCTTTTGTATTATCTGGTATAACAAATACTATGAACTCTTTTAACGGCAAATAAAAAGAGTCGCAATAGAAACCCTTTTTATTTATCAATTTATATCTATACTGTTATTTAATTTTAGGAAAACTAAATCGTAATAAGATTTCATGGGTTCCGTCATTAACACTATTTAATACATCTCTCGACGTCCCTTCGTAAGCATAACCCAAATCAATCCAGTCGGCAATATTAAAGAATAACATGCCTGCCCATCCGCCAGTCGTCCTATACATGGCTGCTAACTCAATATTTTCTTTATATCTAAATGCTGCTGTTATATCAACAGCAATAGGCGCACCACCAACATAACGAACCATGGTAGATGGTCTAAATTCCCAATCTGTAGAGATATCAAAATCATAACCCCCTGAAAGGAAAACATGCGTTTTCTCAGTAGCACTAGTTACACGACCATTTCCTATATCAACACGCTCATTAAGCACTATACGAGGAGCAGATAATGACACAAAATAATTATCATTTACCAAATAAGCGCCAAGACCTACGTTGGGTCTAAATCCTGTATCTAAATTACCCAAAGCTGGGTCTGTAGGGAAATCTAAATTAGCTAATTCTTGACGATTAAAATTATATGAACTACCTCCTGCCTTTAGTCCTAAAAATAAATTAGTGGTATAATTGAGCTCTAGCTTATATGAAAAATCAATCGTGAAGCTTGTATTGTTTTCTACAAATACTTCATCATTAACAACACTTATTCCCAATCCGATTTTTTCGCCTATAGCAGTATCAAAAAAGAATGTTTGAGTTTGTGGTGCATCATCTACATTAACCCACTGATTTCTGAAATGAGTAGTTAATCTCGATACACCATCAGCACCTGCATAAGCAGGATTTACAGCATTCATTGTATATCTATAAAGGACATAGTTTGGTTGTTGTTGCGCATAAACAGCTCCAAACAATAACAATGCACTTATTTTTATTACGTTTTTAAGAAAATTCATTGTATTGATTTAATTTACTTTATAGATTGTTTAAAATATAATGACCAACCATCCTTTAATAATAGTATCACCCGTACCACCTTGATCTATAACATAATAATAAGACCCTGCTGGCAATACATTACCTCCTGGACCAGTTCCGCCCCAATCATTATTATAGTTATTTGAAGTAAATACCTCATCACCCCATCTATTATAGACTACTATTTTAGTTCCTGGGAAGCGTTGTGCATTAACTACTGTCCACGTGTCATTAATAGAATCTCCATTAGGAGACAACACATCGTTAGCCGTAATGCCATCACATACATCTCCAACGCCATCTAAATCCACATCTGACTGGTCTGAATTGGCCGTAATAGGACAATTATCATCGACATCTAATACGCCATCGTTATCATCATCATCATCACATACATCGCCTTCGCCATCATTATCATTATCTGCTTGGTCTACGTTAACTATAAACTGACAATTATCGTCAATATCTAAAATACCATCATTATCGTCATCGTCATCACACACATCACCTTCACCATCATTATCATTATCTGCTTGGTCTGGATTAAACGTCAGCTCACAATTATCCTCTTCATTTAAAATGCCATCTCCATCCAAATCTTCTGGGGTTGCCGATGGCTGAATCAAAGTGCTTCGAGGTCCTCCAGGTTCTAAAGTTGCTCTCATTCTGTTCTTTTGTCCTTCTGTAAAAAGACCCATACAGACATCGTCAGAAAAATCCATATAATTTTCAACCATATCTAAAGACCCACATGAAGACGATCCAATATCACAACCGCCATTTGCTGAATCTGCTTCTGGAGTGTCATCTACAAAATCATCAACACCGCATGGTCCATCACCCCAAATATGTCTTAAGTTTAAGAAATGACCTATTTCATGTGTTGCAGTTCTTCCTCTATCAAAAGGTGGCGATAATACAAAACTCCCATCATCATCCGCAGATGACCCAAAAACATTAAACCCTACAACTATACCATCGGTCTCTGGTGTTCCTCCAGGGAACTGAGCAAACCCTAATAATCCACCCGAAAGATTCACAGTCCAAAAATTAAAATACCTTGATGTATCCCATGGGTCTTGACCTCCTGTTGCAGTACTTTTCATGGTTTCTTCAAATCCAAATGATGTAATGTTAGTTTGCGTTCTTGTAATACCATTAGTAGGATTACCATCAGGGTCAACAGTTGCTAAAAAGAATTCTATTTCCATATCTGCAGCCTGTGGCCATATATTCTGTTGAATATTTTGAAACTGCGCATTTAACCCTCTAAAGTCTTCATTAATAACATCAATCTGAGATTGTATTTGAGCGTCACTTATGTTTTGCCCATCAGTATTGTGCACAACATGTACAACGACTGGGATAGACAATACTTGCATCATCTGTCTTTGTCCATTTTGATTATTTGCGCGTTGCTTAGTTAATGTTTCTAGTCGAGCCAAATTCCGGGCATGATTTGGGTTGTTTCGTAATTGCTGTTCTAGTAATTCAGAAGAGGCACAAACACGTTCTTGGGCTAAAACTGAAGTGACTATAAGAAAAAAAGCAGCTACAAAAGCGTATAAATTCTTTTTCATTTGACATGATTTTGTACACAAAGAGACTATATTTTTTTGTAATAACATAATACTTTAAATAAAACTAGTTTTTGTATAACTTAAACTCTACTGAATAAGTAATTAGTGTTTTATACATTAAAAACTTTTTTCAATTAGTAATTTAGCTATAAATTATCACTTTATATTAGCATTAGATTTTATGCCTAAAAACACTAATTTCTCTAAAACTTTAACTATTGGAACATTTGATGGCGTACACGTTGGACATCAAAAAATACTAAAAAAAGTTGTTGAATTATCTAAAACTGATGGTTTGATCCCATGCGTGCTTACATTTTTTCCTCATCCGAGAATGGTGCTACACCAAGATAAATCTATAAAGCTACTCAACACAATTTCTGAACGAAAGTTATTATTAGAAAAGTACGGTATAAAATTGATTTGTATAAAAACCTTTACCAAAGAATTTTCTAACCTATCCGCTAGGCAATATGTAAAAGGTATTTTGATTGACGAACTAAACACCAAACAGATTGTTATTGGTTATGATCATCATTTTGGGAAAAACAGAAGTGCTAATATTAATGATTTGAAGAAATTTGCAGAAGAATTTGATTTTAAAATCGAAGAAATTTCAGCAGAGGACATTAAAGATGTTACTGTAAGCTCTACAAAAATTAGAAAAGCCCTGTTACAAGGTCATGTATCATTAGCTAATACCTATTTGGGTTATAACTTCTTTATAACAGGAAAAGTGATAAATGGACAAAAGATTGGGCGAACTTTAGATTTTCCTACAGCTAATATTTACATAGAAGAAGATTACAAATTAATCCCAAAAGATGGTGTTTATGTTGTAAAAGCTAACATTGAAAACACCTATTATTATGGTATGATGAATATTGGGTCTAACCCAACGATTGAAAACAAACCACATTCTATTGAAGTGCATTTCTTTGATTTTGAACAAGATATCTACACTAAAGAGATTTGTATTGAAATGCTAACACGATTGAGAGATGAACATAAATTTGAATCTATTGAGGCACTCAAAACACAATTGAAATCCGATAAAGAAAATGCGCTTACTTACATTAAGTCTAAAGCATGAATGCCTTTCTATTTAAACATATAGACAACAGTGCTTTAATTGTTTTTAGAATCTGTTTTGGCTTACTCTGCTTTTTAGAATCTGTAGGTGCTATAGTTACGGGATGGGTGAAACGAACACTCATAGATCCCAAGTTTACATTTAACTTTATTGGTTTTGATTGGCTACAACCACTACCTGGTAATTGGATGTACACCTACTATATTATTATGGGC
>CAZBMY010000035.1:3223-7413 GCA_964492855.1 uncultured Flavobacteriaceae bacterium | reverse complement strand
TTGGCTACAACCACTACCTGGTAATTGGATGTACACCTACTATATTATTATGGGCGTTTTTGGTTTACTTATAATGGTAGGTTATAAGTATAGGTATAGTGCTTTTGCTTTTGCAATTATGTGGGCAGGCACATATTTTATGCAAAAATCATCATATAATAATCATTATTATTTATTGTTTTTGTTAAGTTTTATCATGGCTATATTACCTGCTAATAGGTATGCCTCTTTTGATGTAAAACTTAATCCTAAACTCAGAAGTATCTCTATGCCTAATTGGTGTCGTTGGGTGTTTATCACACAACTCTTTATTGTTTACACCTTTGCATCATTAGCTAAAATATATCCCGATTGGTTAGATGCTTCAGTAATTAAATTGTTAATGCAAAATAAATCGCACTATCCCCTTGTTGGCGAGTTGCTACAACAAAATTACATGCACTATTTTATTGCCTATTCTGGGATTTTATTTGATGGTCTCGTCATCCCTCTTTTGTTATACAAACCAACACGTAAGTATGCGTTTTATGCTTCTATATGTTTTCATTTGTTCAATTCATTTGTCTTTCAAATCGGAATCTTTCCGTATTTATCTTTGGCCTTTTGTCTCTTCTTTTTTGATGCAAAAACAGTTCGGAATATATTCCTAAAAAAGAAAGAATTATATGTTGGCAACTTCATAGAAACCCACAACTATCAGAACGTTCTTAAAATAGGTTTTGCCATCTATTTTATTATTCAAATTGCTCTACCGCTTCGTCATTACTTTATAGAAGACAAGGTTATTTGGACAGAAGAGGGTCATCGCCTATCATGGCGTATGATGCTTAGAGCAAAAAGTGGAAGTATTCATTTTAGAGTTGTTGATAATGCTACAAATAGAGTAATTCCTATAAAATTAGATGACTATCTGACCAAAAAACAACAACGTGGTCTAAAAACAAAACCCGATTTTATTTGGCAATTTGTACAACGTCTAAAACAAAAATTTAACGCTGAAGGCAAATCCGTTTCAATCTACGCAACGTCTTATGTTAGTGTTAATGGCAAACCATCAAAACGTTTTATCAACCCAGATATTGATTTAGCAAAAGTAGAATGGAATCATTTTGAACACAACACTTGGCTTTTGTCTTCAAAATAGGTCTGTATTTGTTTCAGTAGCCATAAAATCTTTTTACTTTTGCCCTTTGCTAATTAGCGCTACGTTAAGCGCCATAAACCCGTAACCATGTTACAAGTTTCTTACATAAGAGAACACAGCGACGAGATTATAAAACGAATGGCCGTTAGAAATATCGATGCCAAACCAATGATTGATGATGCTCTAACGTTTGATGAGCAACGTCGCGAATTACAGACTTCATTAGACAGCACTAAAGCTGAGATGAATACACTTTCTAAAGAAATTGGAAATCTATTCAAATCTGGGCAAGCAGAAAAAGCTAATGAAATTAAAGGCAAAACATCAGAGCTTAAAGACACTATAAAACGTTTGGAGCAAGAGCTTAACGATAAGACTCATGCTTTAAGTCAAGTACTTTATAAAATACCTAACGTTCCTAATGCGTCGGTGCCTGAAGGAAACTCGGATGAAGACAATTTAGAGACGCTTCGTGATGGTGAAATACCTCAACTATTTGGTGGTGCACTCCCACATTGGGAATTGGCAAAAAAATATGATATTATTGATTTTGACCTAGGTAATAAAATTGCAGGTGCAGGGTTCCCAGTTTACAAAGACAAAGGTGCAAAATTACAACGTGCATTAATCACTTATTTTTTAGACAAAAATACTGATGCTGGTTATACAGAATACCAATTACCTCATTTGGTAAATGAAGCTTCTGGTTTTGGAACAGGGCAACTCCCAGATAAAGAAGGCCAAATGTATCATGTAACCGAGGATAATTTATATCTAATTCCTACTGCCGAAGTGCCAGGAACTAATATTTTTAGAGATGTTATCCTTAACGAGAGTGAGCTACCTATTGGAATTACAGGTTATACCCCTTGTTTTAGACGAGAAGCCGGAAGTTATGGTGCACATGTTCGTGGACTTAACCGCTTACATCAGTTTGATAAAGTTGAAATTATTCGTGTTGAGCATCCTTCTAAATCTTACAACGCTTTAGATACAATGGTTGCACACGTTCAAGATATTTTAAAAGAATTAGAATTACCATACCGTATTCTTCGTCTTTGTGGTGGCGATTTGACCTTTGCCTCAGCATTGACCTATGATTTTGAAGTGTTTTCTGCCGCTCAAGAGCGTTGGTTAGAAGTCTCTTCTGTTTCTAATTTTGAAAGCTTTCAGTCTAACCGATTAAAACTTCGATTTAAAAATAAAGATGGTAAAAACGAATTGGCACATACGCTAAACGGAAGTGCTCTCGCCTTACCTCGTATTTTGGCTAGTATTTTAGAAAACTACCAAACCGAAGCAGGTATTAAAATTCCTGAAGTTTTAATTCCGTACACCGGATTTGATATTATCAATTAATCTATTTATAAAAAATAGCTATTAATGCTCAAGTTATCTTGAGCATTTTTTATGATACCATTTGCAATATCTAAAACTCCCATTTGTTATATTTACAACTTATGAGGTTTCAGAATTACATACTTATTCTTTTTCTAACTGTATATACTTTTGGTTTTGCACAATTACCGGGAGAAGACAGAAAACAGTTAGATTTAGCCAATAGCTATTTTAAAAAAGGAGAGTTTAAAAAAGCATTATTGCTTTACAATACGCTTTATGAAACTAAACCTTACTCATATAACTATTTGTACAAGGTTGTAGAAACCTATCAGCAATTAGAGCAATACGATAGTGTAGACGCTGTTTTAAAACGTCGTCTTATTGTAGCTCGCATCCCTGCTTTAGTTGTGGAGTTAGGTTACAATAAACAATTAGCAGATAGTATTGTGCAAGCCGAAATGCTATATAGCCAAGCTATTAATGTCTTAAATGAGAAACCAACATATATCTATTCTATTGCCCAACGTTTTGAAAAACATTCGCTTTTATCTCAAGCTATTAAAGCGTATAACAAAGCAACAGAGTTATTGCCAGAAAAGAACTTTAGTGCCCAATTAGCTCGCATTTATGGTGATTTAGGTGATGTAAAAAACATGTTTTCTAGTTACCTTGATTACGTAGCATTTAGTCCAAAAACATTAAACAATATTAAGCGAAATCTGAGTCAATTTATTTCGGAAAACAGAGATGCTGACAATAATAAATCATTACGTATTTTATTATTAAAGAAGATTCAATCTAACCCTGACGCGCACTGGTATGAATTATTGAGTTGGCTATATGTACAAGAAAAACAATACAGCAAATCTTTTGTTCAGGAAAAAGCATTATATAAAAGAAACCCTGAAAGCCTTAATAGAATTATTGATTTAGCTATTACTGCAAAGGATGACAAAGACATAGAAACGGCATCAGCAATTTTTAATTACATTCTAGACAGTTCACAAGAAAGAGATATTCTTTTATTGGCGCATCAATCTTTATTAGAAATACAAACAGAATCTGCTTCAAAAAAAGAGCTAGACCTTATTAATCAAAAGTATTTAGAGTTATTCAACACCTTCGGAAAATTTGCATCTACGTTATCGCTTCAGTTATCATATGGTCAATTCTTAGCGTTTAATTATAATCAACCTGAAGCTGCTTCAAACTTTTTGAAAACCGCGTCTAAGCTAGATATTTCACCTTTTCAAGAAGGTATGGTTAAACTTCGTTTGGCTGATATTCTGGTGCTTCAAGAAAAATTTAACGAAGCTTTAATCTTCTACACACAAATTAAAACAAGCCTCAAAAACAGTACTATTGCACAAGAAGCGGCTTATAAAATTGCTAAAACAAGTTATTACAAAGGTGATTTTGAATGGGCAGAATCTCAACTTAAAGTTTTAAAATCTTCTACATCGCAACTTATTGCTAATGATGCTTTAGATTTAAAACTATTAATCTCAGACAACAAATGGGAAGATAGTACACAGACTGCTTTAAAATATTATGCAAAGGCCGACTTGTTAGCTTTTCAAAACAAAACAAATGACGCAATTACACTTCTTAACAAAGTGTTATTAGAACATAAAGGCGAAAGCATTACCGACGAAACCTTATACACACAAGCTAAACTCTACGAAAAGCAAAACCAATACGAAAA
>CAZBMY010000035.1:0-3123 GCA_964492855.1 uncultured Flavobacteriaceae bacterium | reverse complement strand
CGCTTTATGAAAAAATAATCTTCAATCACGAAGACAGTATTTACTTTGTCGAAGCCCGAAAGAAATTTAGAATGCTTCGTGGCGACACGATAAACTAAGTCTTATATTCAAAAAAACTAAATTCAAAAAGGGCTACCTTTGACCTTTGCAATTTTAATATTGAATTTTACCATCTATGATTATTTATAACGTTACTGTAAACATTGAAGATTCTGCGCATGACGATTGGCTCATCTGGATAAAACAACACATTCCTAAAGTACTCGCCACAGGAAAATTTGACGGTGCTACATTTTCAAAAGTTTTGGTTGAAGAAGACATGGGCGGCCAAACCTATTCTATTCAGTACAAGTCTTATTCTCGAGAAGCATTAGATAAATATTACCAAGAAGATGCAGATGCATTACGGCAAGAAGGCTTAAAGAAGTTTGCTGACAAGATGTTAGCATTCCGCACAGAACTTGAAGTTATTGATACTTATGCTGTAAATTTTAAGTAAAAACAATGTCAGTAAAAGCAAAAAAACACCTAGGACAACACTTTTTAAAGGATGAGACTATTGCTAAAAAGATAGCAGATACGTTATCCTTAAAAGGCTATGATGACGTATTAGAAATTGGACCTGGCATGGGTGTTTTGACAAAATATTTGCTAGAGAAAGATACCACAACCCATGTTGTTGAGATTGATACAGAATCTGTAGAGTATCTAAAAAACAACTATCTGCATTTAGCAGAACGCATTTATGAAAAAGACTTTTTGCGTTATGATCTTAACTTAGTCTTTAAAGGAAAACCATTCGCTATCATCGGTAATTTTCCCTATAATATTTCTTCTCAGATTGTTTTCAAAACAATAGAAATGCGTGACCAAATACCTGAATTTTCGGGCATGTTTCAAAAAGAAGTAGCTTTGCGTATTTGCTCTAAAGAGGGTAATAAAGTCTACGGCATCCTTTCCGTTTTAACACAGGCATTTTATAATGCCAAATACCTTTTCACTGTACCTCCAAGCGTTTTTAATCCACCGCCAAAGGTAGATTCTGGGGTGTTACGATTAACCAGAAAAGAAAATTACTCATTGCCTTGTAATGAAAAAATGTTCTTTCGTGTTGTAAAAACTGGCTTTCAACAACGTCGTAAAACACTTCGTAATAGTTTAAAAATCTTTAATCTCTCTGATAATTTAAAAGCAAATACTATATTTGGGCAGCGTCCAGAACAATTAAGTGTTGACCAGTTTATAGAATTGACAACTTTAATTGAAAATGACGAGAATTAACATATTGTCATTTCGAGCGGAGTCGAGAAATCTTTAACTCCAAGTCTAAGATATTTTGAATGTGCTCAACATGATAGGAAGTTAAAAACTGTGGAAGAACTTCAAGAAAATATTCAATTTCAACTCACCGATGAGCTCTTAGAAAATGTAAAAGCACTAATTGTTAGCAATGATGATAAGGCGCTAGAAACACTTCTAAATGAGTTTCACTACGCGGATATTGCCGAGATTTTAGATGAACTCGATTTTGAAGAAGCTATCTATATCATTAAACTTTTGGATAGCGAAACTACATCAGATATACTAACCGAGTTAGATGAAGATGTTAGAGAAAAAATTCTAGAAAACTTATCTGCTAAAGAAATTGCAGAAGAAGTAGAAGAGTTAGATACCGATGACGCTGCAGATATCATTGCAGAGCTTCCTGAAGAACGTCAAGAAGCTGTAATCTCCCAAATTGAAGACCAAGAACACAAAGCCGAAATCCAAGAGCTTTTAGCCTATGACGATGACACTGCTGGTGGTCTCATGGCAAAAGAGCTTGTAAAAGTCTATGGCACTTGGACCGTTGCAGGTTGCATACGTCGTATTAGAGGTCAAGCCAAAGATGTCTCTCGTGTACACTCTATTTATGTTGTTAGTAAAGAAGAAAAATTGATTGGCAGATTGTCTTTAAAAGATTTAATCACTGCAAAAAGTGACCAAAAAATCTCTGATATAGCCAAAGAAAATGTCGATTTCGTAAATGTTAATGAAGATGCAGAAGAAGTCGCTAAAATAATGGCTAAGTACGATTTAGAAGCCATCCCAGTTGTAGATGACCAGCAAACACTTTTAGGTAGAATTACCATTGATGATATCGTCGATGTTCTTAAAGAAGAAGCTGAAAAAGATTACCAATTAGCGGCGGGTATTACTCAAGATGTAGACTCGGACGATAGTATTATAGAGCTGACCCGAGCACGTTTACCTTGGCTGTTTTTAGGCTTAATTGGTGGTGTTGGCGCGTTTATAATCATGCATTATTTTGAAGGAAGCTTACCAAAAGAAGCTTTTGTTTTGTTTTTGTTTACGCCACTCATAGCTGCAATGGCAGGAAACGTTGGTGTACAATCTAGCGCTATTATAGTACAAGGTTTAGCCAATGACGATGTAAAAGGCAGTGTAAATAACAGGCTTATCAAAGAAATGTTATTAGCAACATTAAACGGAATTATTTTATCGGTTTTTCTGTTTCTATTTGTATTTGCTTGGGAGCAAAGATTTGAATTAGCATTAGCTATATCAATATCGCTAGTTGCAGTTATAATCATTGCAGGTTTAATAGGTACATTTATTCCGCTTTTTCTTCATAAACGAGGTATAGATCCAGCAATCGCCACCGGTCCATTTATTACAACAAGTAATGATATTTTTGGAATTGTAATTTATTTAGTTATCTCAAAGCTTATATTAGGCATTTAATCATTATTCATTGTCATGCTATCCCGATAGTTATCGAGATGTTTTCAGCATATAATAATTTAATACCTTTATAGTATGAAAGCAATAAACATTAAAGACAAACACGCACTTTTTTCAAAGCAATGGCATCCGCATCGTATTGCTACGGTAGATAATATGCAAGTGATACTCGCTAAAATTAAAGGCGAGTTTGTATGGCATAGTCACGAGCATGAAGATGAACTATTCCAAGTCATTAAAGGCACACTTTACATGCAATTTAGAGACCGAACCGAAGTCGTAAAAGAAGGTGAACTCATTGTGGTTCCAAAAGGTGTAGAGCATAATCCGTCTACTAAAAATGGAGAAGAAGTGCATTTGCTATTATTCGAAAAAATG
>CAZBMY010000034.1:0-14053 GCA_964492855.1 uncultured Flavobacteriaceae bacterium | reverse complement strand
GTCGCTGTTGGTTTTCATTTTCTGTATGACCTTTAAAAAAATAATACGCCAAACCCGCTATAATTAAAGCTGGTATAAGACTAATAAGTATGAGTATAATAGTATCGGATGTCATTATGTTTTTTGTTTTTATTGAATCTGTTTTTCTATCTATTACAACTAAACGGTAGCTTTTCCGCCTAAGTACATGCAGTCTTTTAAATCTTGCATTGAATTATAAACTACCGGAGTCTTATTGTAACCAAATGTGCTATTAAATTCCTTGGTAAGATTATGGTCATCAACATTCATTTCTATATCCGACATATTAAATTGGCATGGATGCTCATAACCTGCAGCATGGGTTATTTCTATAAGTTCCTTTTTAAAGCTTCTAAAATATTGAGCCAAACGTTCAGATTTCAATGGAATATTTATGCCATTTTGTAACCATTTACTTTGCGTAGCAATACCAGCAGGACAACGGTTTGTATGGCAAATTTGAGCTTGTATGCAACCAATACTCATCATAGCTTCACGAGCCACATTAATACAATCTACACCCATAGCAAATGCCATGGCGGCTTTTGCAGGGAAGCCAAGTTTACCACTACCAATAAAAACCACGCGGTCTTCTATATTGTGTTTTTGAAATAGTTTGTAAATATCACTAAAACCATAAACCCAAGGTAACGATACATGATCAGCAAAACTAGGCGGTGCGGCACCAGTACCACCTTCACCACCATCAATGGCGATAAAATCTGGACCACGGTTTTCGGTTTTCATGATTTGTGCTAATTCTTCCCATTGGTCTAGTTTTCCGATTGCAGCTTTAATACCTACAGGTAAACCAGTTGCTTCTGCTATAGATTCAATAAAATCAACCATTTCTGGCACATTAGAAAAGGCTTTATGATTTGGCGGAGATAATACATCTTTTCCAATTTCGACACCTCTTATTTCAGCAATCTCTTTAGTTATTTTTGCGCCTGGTAAAACACCACCTTTACCAGGTTTAGCGCCTTGAGAAAGTTTGACCTCTATAGCTTTAATAAATGGATTTGCTTCAACTAATTTTTTCATTTTTTTCATTGAAAAACCTCCATCTTCAGCTCGAACTCCAAAATAGCCTGTGCCAAAATGAAAAATGACATCTCCACCATTAGAATGATAGGGGGATAAACCACCTTCACCAGTGTTATGATAGGCACCAGCTAATTTCACACCTTTATTTAAGGATTCAACGGCTTTTGCAGATAACGAGCCAAAACTCATTGCAGAAATATTGATAACTGAGGCAGGACGATATGGTTTTTGACGTTTGTTATAAGCGCCTATTACCTTTGCGCACGGTAAAAAACATTTATCTATAGCATTTGGATGATTATCTTCAACCTTGTAAGGCATCATTGCATTATTGATGAATATATGTTGATGTGCATAGATATCTCTATCCGTACCAAAACCTTCATAGTTATTCTCTTTTTTTGCCGATGCGTAAATCCAGCCACGTTCTATTCTGTTAAATGGTAGTTCCTCTCTGTTGTTAGCTACAAAATACTGCCGCATCTCTGGGCCAATACTTTCTAACCAATACCTAAAGTGACCGACTATTGGGAAATTATGACTAATTGTATGGCTATTTTGAATAAAAACATCTCGTACCGCAACTAAAATTAATATAATTACAATCCAAAGCCACCAAGGAATTTGCCCCAAAAAGTGAATAATACTATCCATATCTAGTTATTCAAATAATCGAAAGTGATTTGCGTAAACGTTTTAACACCCAATAAAAGTCCGCTCTCATCAATTTTAAAATCAGGTGTATGATGCGGGAAAGATTCTGTATTCCCTGGTGTCATACCGCCTAAAAAGAAATATACGCCTGGTACTTTTTCTTGAAAATAAGAGAAATCTTCACCGCCAGTTGTGGCTTTCATGAGTTGCACGTTTTCTTCACCAGCTACTTTTTGAATAGATGGCAAAATTTGCATGGTTAATTCTGGGTCATTATTAGTAACAACGGTATTGTTTTGCCATTCTATAGTTGCAGAACCGCCGTAAGCTTTTGCAATATCCGCAGCCATCTCATTCATACGTTTCATAATTTGTAATCGCATGTTCGAATCTAAAGTACGTACAGTACCAATCATTTCGGCAGATTCTGGGATAATATTAAAGCGTGTACCCGATGTAATTTTTCCAACAGTGATTACCGCAGCTTCATCTGTTAATCGTGCTTCACGACTAATAATAGTTTGAAAACCATCAATAATTTTGGCAGATATTAAAATAGGGTCAACACCAGACCAAGGTTGCGAACCATGTGTTTGTTTTCCTTTGACATTAACCACAAAACGCTCTACAGAAGCCATAATACCACCGGTTTTATATTTAATAACACCAACAGGTGTTTGTGAGTTAATGTGCAAACCAAAAATAGCATCGACTTTTGGGTTGTCTAAAACACCTTCTTTAATCATTAGCTTTGCGCCACCTTCTTCTCCTGGTGGTGGACCTTCTTCGGCAGGTTGAAAAATAAATTTTATAGTGCCATTAATCTTATCTTTATGTTTAGAAAACACTTCGGCGGTTGCCATAAGAATTGCTATATGTGTATCATGTCCGCAGGCATGCATTACACCAGTCTCCGTATTTAAAAATGTTGTTTTCACTTCAGATTTAAAGGGCAAGCTATTACGTTCGGTTACAGGTAGTGCATCGATATCTGCTCGAATAGCAACGATTTTTCCTGGGTTGTTTCCTTTTAAAATTCCAACAACGCCTGTTTTAGCGATATTTGTTTCTACTTCTAGACCTAAGGATTTTAAGTGTTTAGCAATCTTTTCCGCAGTTTTAAACTCACGATTAGAGAGTTCTGGGTTTTGATGAAAGTCACGTCGCCATTCAATAAGTTTATCTTCGATATCAATAATGTCTTGTTCTATTGAGTTTTGAGCCGTAAGACTGAATCCAAAAATTAGTAACAGAAAACAATAGTTTTTCATAAGTATGTGAGTTGTAAATTAAGTTTATTTTACTTTATGTTTATAATGAGCAAAATTTTCACTAAGATATTAAAATTATCTATCTGAAAAATGCATGAGCAGTTGTTTATAATTATTGATAAAAAGCATTAGTAAAAATAAGTGGTTTCCGTAATTTCACAATTTTAAAATTGCTATCCATTTGGAAAACTATTTAAGCCAACTTAACGACGCACAACTTGCCCCAACTTTGCAGAAAGAGGGACCTATGATTATCATTGCAGGAGCAGGTTCGGGTAAAACACGTGTACTTACATACAGAATTGCCTATTTAATGAGTAAAGGTATTGATGCATTCAATATACTGGCATTAACTTTTACCAATAAAGCTGCGCGTGAAATGAAAGGTAGGATTGCGGATATTGTTGGCAATAGTGAAGCAAAAAACCTATGGATGGGTACATTTCACTCGGTCTTTGCAAAGATTCTACGTTTTGAAGGGCATCACCTTGGTTTTCCTAGCAACTTTACAATTTACGATACGCAAGATTCTCAAAAACTTCTAGGGTCGATTATTAAAGAAATGAGCCTAGATAAAGATATCTACAAAACAAAACAAGTGTACAGTAGAATTTCGTCTTATAAAAATAGTCTCATTACTGTAAAAGCTTATTATAGCAATCCTGAACTTATGGAGGCTGATGTTGCTGCTCGCCGACCTAAAATGGGCGAAATATATGCTGAGTATGTCGAAAGATGTTTTAAGGCAGGAGCAATGGACTTTGATGACTTACTCTTGCGTACTAATGAGTTGTTAACGCGATTTCCTAATGTGTTAGCACAATATCAAAATAAGTTTAGATACATCCTCGTTGATGAGTATCAAGATACAAACCACTCTCAATACTTAATTGTTAGAGCTTTAGCAGACCGTTTTCAGAATATATGTGTGGTAGGTGATGATGCGCAAAGTATTTATGCCTTTCGTGGTGCAAACATTAATAATATTCTAAACTTTCAGAAAGATTATGATGATGTAAAATTGTATCGTTTAGAACAGAATTATAGGTCTACAAAGAATATTGTTGGTGCGGCAAATTCTGTAATTGAGCATAATAAGACCAAATTAGATAAAGTTGTTTGGACAGCTAATGATATTGGTGAAAAGGTTATTATTCATAGGTCCATGACGGATGGAGACGAAGGCCGCTATGTGGCGAGTACAATTTGGGAAACCAAAATGAACGCGCAGCTTTTAAATAGTGATTTTGCTGTATTATACAGAACAAATGCGCAATCTCGTGCAATTGAAGATGCTTTAAGAAAACGAGATATACCTTATAGAATTTATGGTGGATTATCATTTTATCAACGTAAAGAGATTAAAGATGTTACAGCTTACTTACGTCTAATTTTAAATACTGCAGATGAAGAAGCTTTAAAACGAGTTATTAATTACCCAGCTCGAGGTATAGGTCAAACAACTGTTGATAGACTTATTGTAGCTGCTAATGGAAGCGGGAGAACCATTTTTGATATCATGAAAGACATCGATAATGTAGACGTTAACATTAATAATGGAACCAAAGCTAAGCTAAGAGATTTTGTAACACTTATAGAAAGTTATAAGGTTATGAATCAAACGGCTAATGCCTTTGATTTGGCAGAACATGTTACCAAAACTAGTGGATTAATAAGAGAACTTGGGAAAGATGGTACACCAGAAGGTGTTACAAAGTTAGATAATGTACAAGAATTATTAAATGGTATTAAAGATTTTGTTGAAGGACAAATTGAGTTAGCAGATGCAAGTGATTCTTTAGCAGAGTTTTTGGAAGATGTGGCTTTAGCAACAGACTTAGATGGTGATAAGGGAGATCCAAATCATGTAGCATTGATGACCATCCACTTAGCTAAAGGCTTAGAGTTTTCTCACGTTTTTATTGTAGGTATGGAGGAAGATTTATTTCCGAGCGCCATGAGTATGAACACAAGAAGTGAGCTTGAAGAGGAGCGTAGATTGTTTTACGTAGCATTAACAAGAGCAGAGAAGCAAGCCTATCTAACGTATACCATATCTCGTTACCGTTGGGGAAAACTTATAGATGCGGAGCCTAGTCGTTTTATTGAAGAAATTGATGAGCAGTTTGTGAACAATACAACATCGCTTAAGGAGCAACGTTTTAATCCTATGATTGATGCGTCTATATTTGGAGATATAGAACCTAATAAAATACGCTTTGCAAAACCAAAATCACCTAAATACCAAAAAGTGCAATCAAAAAAGAAACCAGATAATTTTGAAATTAAGGCGCCAAAAAAAATGACACCTGTTAGTAAAACCAATAACAAGACTAATTTATTTGACAGTAAATTGACTGTTGGTAATATTGTAAATCATGACCGTTTTGGTAGAGGAGAGGTTATTAAGATTGAAGGCACAGGAGGTGATTTAAAAGCCGAAATACGATTTAGTAATGGCGCTGTAAAAAAACTTTTATTGCGTTTTGCTAAGCTAGAAATACTGAGAGTTAAAGATTCTTAATAAATTTTGTAAGTTGTGTTATGGCAGAATTCATTAAAATATATCCTGAAAACCCTAACCCAAAAGCTATTAAAAAAGTGGTTGAGGTACTAAAAAAGGGAGGTTTAGTGATTTATCCAACAGATACTGTTTATGGTTTGGGTTGTGATATAACAAATGTAAAAGCCTTAGAGAAGATTGCTAGGATTAAAGGTGTAAAGCTAGAAAAGTCTAACTTCTCTTTTATATGTCATGGCTTAAGTAATCTTAGCGATTATGTAAAACAAATTGACACCTCTACATTTAAAATTTTAAAGCGTGCGCTACCAGGTGCTTATACCTTTATTCTACCAGGTTCAAAAAATTTACCCAATCCTTTTAAGAAGCGTAAAACCGTAGGTATTAGAGTGCCAAAAAACTCTATTATTTTAAGTTTGGTTGAAGCGCTAGGAAATCCCATAGTTTCTACATCGATACGTGATGATGATGATATCTTAGAGTACACAACGGATCCAGAGTTAATATTAGAAAAATGGGATAACCTTGTCGATTTAGTCATAGATGGTGGCTATGGCGATAATGAGGCATCTACAGTAATAGATTTATCTCAAGACACCCCTTTAATTGTACGAGAAGGTAAAGGGAGTTTGGAAATTTTTTAAGTCTCTTATTTAAATACTTTGGACGCTTTATTAGATATAGCGTAAAACAATGCTAAGGATATTAGTCCACAAACCAAGAACCCCATAAATAAAGGTGTTACAGAATCTATTACAAATTTTCCAATATAATCTGCAATAGGAACTGCCATTACGGTCGATATAAATCCATTTAGCGCAGAACCAATACCTGCAATGTGACCCATAGGCTCCATGGCAAGAGCTCTAAGGTTACCAAATATAAACCCTATTGTAAAAAATTGAAGTGCAAAAAATCCAATTAAAATTTCAACACTTGGGTTTGTGCCAGAATTGAAAACCAAAACATATACAAATGCTATAAATGCAAAGCTCAGCATGGCAACATTTACAATACGTCGCATACCGAATCTCACAACTAGCTGACTGTTCATAAATGTAGATAAACCTACAGCTATAGCTATACTAGCAAAGATTAGCGGGAACTCTTCTTTTAAATTGTACTGTTGTTCAAAAATACGTTGTGATGTGCTTATGTAAACCATAAACGACCCAGTAATTAAACCTGATAATAACGTATAAACAACAGCTTTTTTTATTTTAAAAAAGGCTATAGTCCCTGTTTTAAATATGGCTAGTCGGTATGGTATTCGGTATTTGTCTTTTAAAGTTTCGGGTTGGCGTAACCAAAACCAAAGCATGACTAAAACACCAAAACCTAAATTAAAAATAAATATAGACTTCCAATGGTAGTGCTGCATCAAAAACTGGCCAAATGTCGGAGCAATAACAGGAACTAAAATAAATATCATAACAACAATAGATAAAATTTTAGCCATATAATCACCATTGTAACAATCTCTAACCATAGCAATGCACATGGTTCGTGGAGATGCTAATCCTACGCCTTGAAGAACACGACCAAGAAGCATTATTTCAAAACTCTTAGTTGTTGCACATAATATTGATGCTATTACAAATACAATAAACCCAATATAAACTATGGGTTTGCGACCAAAACTGTCTGATAAAGGTCCAAAAAGTAATTGTCCAATACCTAAGCCAAGAAAAATAGATGTAATCAATTTAGGATTATCCGTTGGGTCACTAACGTTTAGATCACTTCCAATGTCGGGTAAGGCAGGTAGAACAGCGTCAATAGATAGTGCTACAATAGACATTAAAGCGGCCATTAAAACAACAAATTCTACTTGAGACCGACTTTGATTTTTCATGATGCAAAAGTAAGCTAATTAAATACTATTTTTAGAGTGTCAAATATTAAATCAAATTCAAATATGCTTCAATCTTTAATTAAATTATTTCGACGTGATTTAGAGAAAGTAAAATCTGAATTAAAAGCGTATTCAAATGAAGATTCCATATGGATTATTCACAAAGACGTTTCTAACTGTACAGGTAATCTAGCTTTACATTTAGTAGGTAATTTAAATCATTTTATTGGTGCTACATTAGGTAATACAGGATATATAAGACAACGGGATTTAGAATTTTCTCAGAAGAATATTTCTGTTTCTCAAATGACAGATATGCTAGACAATACCATGAGCATGATATACAATACGTTATCTAATTTAACAGAAGAAGATTTGCAAAAGGAGTATCGTAGAAATCCGTTTGAAGATTACATGACTACAGAATATTTCTTACTACATTTAAAGTCTCATTTATCCTATCATTTAGGGCAAATTAATTACCACAGACGTTTATTAGATTAGTACCTTTAGGATAATTAATTTATATGCATCATCTCAAAAGAACGATTTCAGATAAAACCCAAAAAGAAACAAAATAATGAAATTCAAAAACGTATTTTTAGTAATAATTGTTACATCACTGTTTCACTTCAGTTTTTCTCAAGACTTAAGCTTTGAAGAGTATAACCCAAAATCTACTCTAGTAGTTCCAGGGAAAATCATTAAACGTGCTAAGTTTCCGTTTATAGACGTACACGGTCATCAATATCGTATGTCTACAAATGATATGTCACCAGTTATTGCTGCGATGGACACTTTAAACTTACAGACTATGGTAAATCTCAGTGGAGGTAGTGGAGAACGATTGATTAAGGCTATTGAAAATGCAACTACTAATTTCCCTGGACGATTTGTGGTATTCTGTAACGTAAATTTTAATGATGTTGGAAGTGAAGGATGGACAGAAAATGCTGTAAAACAACTTGAAGCAGATGTAAAAGCTGGAGCTGTAGGCCTCAAAGTATATAAAAGTTTGGGATTACGTAATAAAGATGTAAATGGAAATAGAGTTGCCGTAGATGATGTACGATTAGATCCTATTTGGGCTAAATGTGGAGAATTAGGCATCCCCGTTTTAATACATTCAGCAGACCCAAAGTCATTTTGGGATGATTTTGATGGTGATAACGAGCGTTGGTTAGAATTAAAAACCCGACCAGGTCGAAAACGAGGAGCGGATAATCCTGCACCATGGGAAACTATTATTGCAGAGCAACACAATATGTTTAAAAAACATCCAAATACAACCTTTATAAATGCCCACATGGGGTGGTATGCAAACAACTTAGGAAAATTGGGAGAGTTATTAGATGAAATGCCAAATATGAATGTAGGTATCGGAGCAATAATTGCAGAGTTAGGCAGGCAACCACGATTTGCAAAAGCGTTTTTTGAAAAATACCAAGACCGCATTTTATTCGGAAAAGATAGTTGGAAACCTGAAGAATTTCCAACCTATTTTAGAGTATTAGAATCTGCTGACGAATACTTCCCTTATCACAAAAAGTATCATGCATTTTGGCCTATGTATGGATTAGATTTGTCTGATGAGGTACTTAAAAAAGTGTATTATAAAAATGCATTACGTATTGTCTCAGGTATTGATAAAAGTAAATTTCCTAAATAATAAAACGGAGTTTTAAAGCGGAATATTCCCATGCTTTCGCTTAGGCCTAACAGTGTCTTTATTTTCGAGCATAGCAAATGCTTTAATCAGCTTACGTCTTGTGGTTTTGGGCAAAATAACTTCATCAACAAAACCACGCTCAGCAGCACTATAAGGATTGGCAAATAACTCTGCATATTCAGCTTCTTTTTCTTTCCATTTGGCGTCTTTGTCGTCAGCAGCTGATATATCACGTTTAAAAATTATTTCGGCAGCACCTTTGGCGCCCATTACGGCAATTTCAGCATTTGGCCACGCAAAATTCATGTCTGCTCCAATATGTTTAGAGTTCATTACATCGTAAGCACCACCATACGCTTTCCGAGTAATGACTGTAACTCTTGGCACTGTAGCTTCACTAAAAGCGTATAATAATTTTGCACCATGAACAATAATACCATTCCATTCTTGGTCTGTTCCTGGTAAAAATCCTGGGACATCTTCTAATACCAAAAGCGGAATATTAAAAGCATCGCAAAAACGTACAAAGCGTGCCGCTTTTTTAGAGCTATTAACATCTAAAACACCAGCTAAAAACATCGGCTGGTTAGCAATGACTCCAACAGATTTGCCTCCTAAACGTGCAAACCCTACAATGATATTCTCAGCATGGTCTTTGTGGATTTCATAAAATGAATTAGCGTCAATAATCCCCTCAATAACCTGATGCATATCGTAAGGTTTGTTAGGATTATCAGGCACTATATCTGATAAACTGTCTCTAATTTCATCTTTTAATTCATAATCTAGAGCCGTAGGTTTTTCTGTATTGTTTTGAGGTAAATAGCTCAACAACGTTTTTATATCCTCTAAACATTCCACATCATTTGTAGACGTCTTATGCGCCACACCCGATTTTGTAGAATGAACACTAGCTCCACCAAGTTCTTCACTAGTAACTTCTTCGTTAGTTACTGTTTTTACCACATTAGGACCCGTAACAAACATGTAACTAGAATCTTGGACCATAATCGTAAAATCGGTCATGGCTGGCGAGTAAACGGCTCCTCCTGCACAAGGTCCCATTATTGCTGAAATCTGAGGAATAACACCAGATGCTTGAACATTTCTATAAAAGATATCAGCATATCCGCCCAAAGAACGTACACCTTCTTGTATACGTGCACCACCAGAATCATTAAGCCCAATTAAAGGCGCACCAACATTAACTGCTAAATCCATAATTTTACAAATCTTCTCCGCATGTGTTTCAGAAAGCGACCCTCCGAAAACTGTAAAGTCTTGTGCAAATACATAAATTAAACGGCCATTAACAGTTCCGTATCCTGTAACAACACCGTCGCCGTAGATTTTTTGTTTTTCCATACCAAAATCATGAGTACGATGTGTAACTAATGCACCTATCTCTTCAAACGACCCTTCGTCTAAAAGATATAATACACGCTCTCTTGCCGTGAGTTTTTTCTTTTGATGTTGTTTGTCTATTCTAGCTTGACCACCACCTAGTTTTGATAGTTCAAGTTTATCGTTTAAGGTTTTTATTTTTGAATTCATTTTTAGAAATCTTAGTTAGGTAGTCTTAATACTGTTTGTTCTTTTAGATACGTTTTTAAGGCAATCTCAGCGGCTATTTTAGCTTCAGCTTTATGCTGTTCTTCTAAAAGGCTAGGTGAGTAGTAGTTTTTTACAAAGTGTGTGTCAAAATTACCACTTCTAAAGGCCTCGTGCTCACAAACAAATCGACCAAATGGCAAGGTTGTTTCTACGCCTTTTACTTTGTAGTTATCTATAGCAGATATCATTAATTCAATAGCTTCTGACCTGGTTTTACCATAGGTAATTAGCTTAGATAACATAGGGTCGTAATAGATAGGAATATCCATACCTTCTTCAAACCCATTATCTACACGAATATTTTCTCCAACAGGTATTTGATATACTTCAAGATTTCCAACACTTGGTAAAAAGTCGTTCATAGGATCTTCCGCATACACACGAAGTTCGAGTGCATGTCCTTTTATTTTTAAATCATCTTGATTAATGTTTAATACTTCACCTCGAGCAACTCTAATTTGAAGTTCAACTAAATCGACCCCAGAAATTAACTCAGATACAGGATGTTCTACCTGAAGTCTTGTATTCATTTCTAAAAAATAGAAATTATGGTCAGCGTCTAATAAAAACTCTACAGTACCGGCTCCCACATAATCACAAGCACGAGCTACATCTATAGCCGCTTTCCCCATGCGCTCACGCAATTGAGGCGTTAAAACAGCAGAAGGCGCTTCTTCTACCACTTTTTGATGACGGCGTTGCACAGAGCATTCGCGTTCAAAAAGGTGAATAATATGCCCATGAGTATCAGCCATAACCTGAATTTCGATATGGCGAGGTGACTTTACATATTTTTCGATAAAAACAGAACCATCACCAAAAGCAGATGTTGCTTCGCTAATAGCACGTTTCATTTGTTCTTCTAAATCGCTTTCTTTTTCAACGATACGCATTCCCTTTCCACCACCACCAGCAGCAGCTTTTATTAAAATAGGAAATCCAATAGATTTGGCAATTTCTATAGCTTCAACAGGGTCTGTTACTGCATGGTCAACACCAGGCACCATAGGGATGTCGTAATCTTTTACAGCATCTTTTGCTGCAAGCTTGTCTCCCATCATTTCTATAGCCTTAGATTTTGGCCCAATAAATATGACATTATTAGCTTCACAAAGTTTTGCAAACTCAGAATTTTCACTTAAAAAGCCATATCCGGGATGAATACCATCTGCATTTAAAGACTTTGCAACTTCTATAATTTTATCACCTAATAAATAAGATTGATTAGAGGGTGCCGGTCCTATGCAAACAGCTTCGTCTGCAAATTTCACATGCGGTGCATGTCTATCTGCTTCAGAAAAAACGGCGACTGTTTTAATACCCATTTTTTTTGCTGTGCTCATTACGCGGATAGCAATTTCTCCTCTATTAGCAATTAGTATCTTTTTCATGTTATTCAAATTCAATAAGGAGGTTATTTTTATCTACAGTATCACCTTGGCTAACAGTAATGGATTTTATAATACCATCTCTTGGAGAGTTAATTACATTTTCCATCTTCATGGCTTCAAGGATTAATAACGCATCGTCTTCTTTAACCTCTTGCCCTTCAGAAACACTAATTTCTAAAATTAACCCAGGCATTGGTGCTTTTATTTCATTGACTTGTTTTGTAGCTCCAATCTCGAAACCAAGTTCAGAAATTAGCTGGTCTAGCTCATCATTAATATCAACGGTGTAGACATTACTATTTACTTTAACTGTGTAGTTCTTTTTGTTAAAATCAGAACCTAATACTTCCGCCTCAATAGTCTGATGTTCTGAAAGTATGTGGAAAGTGTTAGCTTTTGTTTCAATAGCATCTAAATTTTGAAGATGCTCTTTTGACACTTCAAAATCAAAACTATTGTTGACTTTTATTTTGTACATAGACATAGGTTTAGTTCAACAAAAATAAATGTTTAATGTGGTAGATAATACCAACAAAATCATAATTTATTTTTAGGGTTAAAGTTTGAATTTTTTTGATGGCGTTTGATTGCTTTACGTGATAAAATAAGTCCAATTATTAAGGATACAAAAGCTCCTAAATAAATGCCTGGTATAAAATTGATAAATAAGAAAAAGTCGTAAGCACCATGAAAAAGAATAGCTAATAACAGTCCTGTAAGATTAAGTAGTATTTTGTTTTTAGAGAATTTAGCTTTACCCATAAAATACCCCATTAAGATACCAAAAGTAGCATGTGCAGGTACAGCTGTAAACGCTCTTAGAATAGCAACCTGATATCCACCTTCTAACACATACATAATATTCTCAGTGCAAGCAAAACCCATTGATACCATTACAGCATAAATAATACCGTCGTAGGGTTCATTAAAACTTTTTCGTGGTTGTGCAATGTATCTTACGATGACATATTTGCTAAATTCTTCTGATAATGCCACAACGAAAAAGGCCTGAATAAACTGTTGCCAAACACTAAACTTATCTGTTAGCGGAATAAACTGATTTGTAAAAAAATAGAGAACAAGGGTTATAAATACGCTAATAATTGCGCCTAATAAAAAACAACCTAGAAGTAGACTAAATGGTTCTTTTTCATATTTGTCTTGTAAATAAACATATATGATAATAGTGAGTACAGGAGCAACTGCGAATAGGAATAATGACATTAAAATTTAGCTTTAATAGTTTCTAAAACAAATTGATAATAATTAGTGTTTGAGGCTATAAAATGAGAATTTGTCTCGCTCTGTTTCAGTAAGCTTTTAAATTCATTAAAACTGACCAATTTTAAGGCTTCAACTTCATTGTCTTGAGGTACTAATTCTTCAAGATTAACTTTTAATTTTGCTATATAAACTTGATGAAATTCAAAATCTTTAATTTCACCATTATTGTATGTAGATTCGTGAAGGCGTGTACCAATTTTAGTTAACTGCTCTTCATTTAATTTTAAACCTATTTCCTCTTTAGTTTCTCTAATAGCAGCTTGTATAAATGTTTCGTCAGCATCAATATGCCCAGCTACGGAAACATCCCAAAGTAGCGGGCAAATGGTCTTTTTATGAGATCGTTGTTGAAGCAAAATTTTCCCATCTTCTGTGTATAACCACAAATGAATGGTATTGTGATACCATCCATTTTTGTGTATTTCAGACTTTAACGCTCTTTGTCCTGTTGGTATCCCATTTGCATCAACGATATCTAACCATTCATCCATTTACAGATGTGTTTATCACAGTATACAACTTATTAAAATGTGCTTCAGTATTAAAAATATGGCAAGATACACGCATATATTTACCTCTAAATGATAAGTGAATGTTATGCGCTTTTAAATCAACCTTTAACTTTTCTATATCTACAGATTCAGGAATTTTAATACCGAATAAATGTTTAGCTCTATGTGCTGGGTGATCTGTCGTAAAACCGATACTATTTAATTTATTTAAGGT
>CAZBMY010000033.1:8466-14268 GCA_964492855.1 uncultured Flavobacteriaceae bacterium | reverse complement strand
TCCTTTTGTATATCTGCCTCTTTGGTTTCTACTATTAAATCTATAGTTTTCATGCCAATATAAGTCACTTGTATTTTGTACTTGCCGTTTTTGCCTAGAGCCAATTTATAACTTCCTTTAGCATCTGTAATACCGTAAGATTCTAGAGCACTTGTTGCTTGGTTTATAGCAATAACATTGGCTAATTCTAGCGGTTTGCCTATACTATCTTTTACTACACCAGCCATTTTTATTTGAGCAAAAGTGCTAGTAGCTACTAAAAGTATTAGTAGCGTAATTATATTTTTCATTTTCTTGGTTGTTAGTTTGATTTGATGATAATGGGCTTATAATTAATTTCTTCCTCCTCTTCCTCTGCCTCTTCCTCTACTATTTCTAAGTTCTTCCATCTTATCAGTAGTGATTTTTGTGTATTCTTCTTGAGTTACAACATCTCCTTTTTCTGGTTTATCAATAGTGTCTTTATCTTTAGGGTTCATCACTATCTTAGTACACAAAATTGTAGTATTCCCAGCGTTTACCTCTAAAATTAAACCAGGTAACCCCCAATAATTATCTGGTCCTTGATTAACTGGCACTTGTGGTGTATACCATGCAACAACATCTACTGTACGTTCTGTTTTTTCTTCTTCTTGCTTGTCTTCTCCTCCTCTTGGACGTCTAAAACTAGACACATCAAAGCTTGTATCAGGCACTGTCGCTGTTGCTTTAAAAACTGTATACTGTCCTATCTGCTTACTTTCTTTACCCATAGTCCATTGTATAGGTACTAATTCGTCTTTGATCAAAAACTGTTTTCCGAAAAATTCTTGATCTACTAGAATCTCTTTTGACTTTACATTTTTATATTTTGGACCGCTTGTTAAACTACTAGTAAAACCTCCAAACCCCCGTCCAGAGCCTTGAGCTTCTAATCTTTCTTCTTCTTTGTATATAGACTCTTCTCTATTAAAGTCTAATATGTATTGTTTTTCGAGAAAGCTTTTCATTCGTTCCTGAATACGCTTCATCTGATCTGGACTAGGCTGTTGTCCGCCTCTTCCAAACTGACTCATGTCTACAGTTGTTTTTGTTTGATAATAAGCTTTTCCTTGGAAATCTTGACCAAAAGAATAAAAACTTGCAAGAGTCATAAATGCTAAAGCAAGCGTTTTTAATTGAAATAGTTTCATAATTATAATTTAGTACTTAACGTTATTGATGTTAAGACTAAGCAAATAACAAAAAGTTAAATCCCACTTCGTTAAACTTTAGTTAAAGAAATCATTATCCTCTTCTACGACCGCCTCTATTATTTCTGAAATCTTGCATTTTATCAACCACAGTAGCTTGGTAATCGTTCTTGTTAATTTCTTCACCACGTTTTGGTGCTTGTATCTCTACCGTTTCTTTTGGATTAATCACAATCTTAGAACACAACATAGTATTGTTATCTGCGCTAACCTCTAAAATCAAACCAGGCAATCCCCAATACTCTGAAGGACCATGACTTACAGGGATTTGAGGAGTGTACCAAGCTTCTACTTGAGTCATTTTTATCTCTGGTTCTTTAACAGCACCTGTAGAATCTGTTTGAGGCTGTTGACGTGTTAACTTATCCCAAGAGAAATTATACCAGGATAATTCATCAGACGGAATTAAAGCCATAGCTTTAAAGCAGGTGTAGTTACCAATCTGTTTGGTTTCTTTTCCCATCTGCCAATCTATTTTCTGTAATTTGTCTTTAACTAAAAACTTTTTACCATAAAATTCTTGACTTTGCACTAATTGATTGTCTTTTACATTCTTATAAGAATCGCCTTGAGTAAAGTTTTTGCCCCAAGAATCAGTTGCTCCTGACATGGCATCTAGTTTCTCATCTTCTTTAAAAAACGATTCTGTTTTATTAAAACTTAATACATATGTTTTTTCTAATCTATTTTTCATTCTAGACATTACTTGCTTTTTCTGAGCCTCGCTTAGTCTAGCTCCCCAGCGGCCTAAATCCATTGTAGACTTTGAAAAATAGTAAGCTTTGCCTTGAAACTCTTGAGCATTAATATTGAATGAAAAACATCCAAGAAAGACTAAGAGACTGATTTTTAGAATAAAAGATTTCATGATTATGTTGTTAAATTGATAATTTTTGTCTAACAAATTTAATTAATCATTAAACAATTATATTCTGTTTATCAAAACATTAACAAATCACTAGCGAATCTCTTTATTGATTAATTACTACAAATCATATATTAATCTAAATGTTATAAACCTTGGTTGTATAAAGGTTTGATTGAAATTAGCTGAAAAGCTGTTTACGCTATTACGATCTCTTGAGCGTGTGTTTAATAAGTTTGTAGCTCTGATTTCGTATTCTAATTTAGAATCTTGCGACTTTCTGTAAGACAACGAGGCATTCCAGAAATCAAAAGAATTTAGTGTTACATTTTCATCACTTATACGTGTATAACTATAATCCGTTCTAAACGTTAATGAATCAAAAATATAAGCATCAAATTCAACAGAGGGAGAATTTGTAAAAAACTTTGTAGTTCTGCCACCTTGATTATTATTAGCAGCACCGTACGTATACCTAAATTGAACGTTTGGTGCATTTCTGAAATTTGTGCGTAGTTGCGCAAAATAATTCTGATTATAATTTTCATTTATAGTTGGCACACCTAAAAATAATTGATTGAACTTGTTATAAGTAAAACTTCCGCCAAGGGTACCACGTAGTCGTCTAAATCGCTTTTGAAATGACCCAGAAGCTACTACAGACTCATTAGCAATGGGAGAGTTAAACAATGTACGTGTTCTAATGACACTATTAAAATCAATATTACTCTGCACTTGGTCTATACTTTTTCTGTAGGTAATGTTTCCAAAAACGTTAGTATTATTAAACTGATTAAAACTTGAATAATTTATACGAGCAACATGAGCACGCGCATTTTCTAATACTGGATTACCCGAAAATGGAGAATTAAAGTTAGACAACACAAGCCCTCTGGCAAACATCTTAACATCATTAAATTGTGTAGTTAGATTATAGCGTAGACGAATACTCTCACTCTTTTTTAATTGAATTCTTGCAGTAAAGTCTGGAAGAATTCTAAAAAAATCATCATTAAATTCTTCACCAAACTGGGTGTTATTCACTCTGTATGCATGAGCATTAAACCCTGGTGTAAACGTAAATATCCCTGTTTTAAACTGGTAATGCACACCTAAATAATAGTCCGAAAATTTATATTCTATATCATTGGTAATAAGGCCATCATTAATAATTGGCGTAGGCACAAACTCAGAACGATTTTGATCTTCTGTATTACCTAATAACTGAAAAAAATCAGAATTAAAACGCTGGCGACTCAAAATTGTTCCCAAAGTAAGATTGATATTACTTCGTTCTGTAAGCACGTTCCAATAATCTAATCGGGTATCTAATTGATTTGTTTTAACGCGTCGCTCCTGAGATAAATTATAATTATTAAAAGTTCTATCTAAACCTAAGTTATCTGCAGTTTCGTCAAAAGCATCCGCATCTAAATCGTCATTATTAGTTGGATTATTTTCTAAGGCTGCATTATAGAACGGATCTTCATCTTCTATTAAATATTGTGTAGAAAATGCAAAAAGATTGTTTGCATTTAAGGTATAATAGTAATTAAGACTCTGTGTTAAGCTAAATGGTGTAATATCTTCAAACTCATCAGTATTACCTGTTACTGTAGAAAAGAAATCTTGAATTTGAGATGTTTTTGACAATCGTCCTTGTAAATTATAATCTAGTTGATTGTTTACATTAGGTTTATACTTAGCCCTTAATTGTAGCAACCCTATATCTGATGCTTGACGCGTTTGACTCACGGTAGCTTCATCTGGCGGCGTATTTAACGATTCATCTATTGGTGTATCTGGGTTATCTTCAAACTGGACAAACTGAGCAAAACGATTTTGTCTCTGCTCAATACGACTACTCGAAAACACACCAAAACCACTTAATGTTAGACTTTTCTTTGGCGAATATGTAAAATTAGCAGCTCCTAGCTTAGTATTTATATCTAATGCGTTATTATTTTGGACGGCTAAAAACCCTATATCATTATTACCTAAATTTACATTTGTCCCGCTAGAAGCACTAGGAGCTCTAAACCCTCCCGAAAACTTATATAAATCACTCCTTGTCAAAACAACTTCACCAATATTATTAAGATCTCCTATAAGATTTATACTATAATTTGGGCTGTAATAAAACAATTTGGGCTGAAAAAGATAGAGATTATTGCCCTCTAAAGTAGAACTAGCAGGCAAACCAGCATCTACAGCTATGCTACTATTGGTAATATCAAAATCCCCCGACAGACCTGCACCTGCAGTAATATCTCCAAACCAAAAATTCTCTTTCCCTTCTTTGAGTTTAATATTTAATGCAAAATTATCTGAATTGTCTTGAACACCTTTTAGCTGATCAACTTCTGAGAAATTTCTTAAAAGTTGAACTTTATCTATGGCATTAGATGGTATATTTTTAGTTCCTAATTTGGTATCCCCAGAAAAGAAATCTTTACCATTAACCATTAGTTTTTGGATTGTTTTTCCTTCTACCTTTACCTCTCCTGCATCATTAACTTCGAAACCAGGCATATTTTTGAGTAAATCTCCTAACTTTCTATCTGTTGGCTTCTTAAACGAATCTGCATTATAGGTTATAGTATCTCCATCTATTTTTACCGGAATTTCATAAGTTAATTCAATTTCGTCTAATAAGTTATCTTCTTTTAAAACAAAATCTTTAACAACATCTACCTCTTTAGTTTCATAAGGTTCGCTTATGGCTTTATAACCAATTGAGCTCACCTGTATAGTGTACTTAGTGTTTTTATCTACATTAAGCTTATATTTTCCGGCTTCATTAGTAATAGCAAAGGATTCTAATGCACTAGTTTCTGCATTAATTGCCACAACATTTACAAGTTCTAATGGTTTTCCGATACTATCTTTTACAACGCCTTCTATTTTAATTTGGGCAAAAGAAGTTGCTGCTACTATGAGAAGCATAGCAGTGAATATATATTTCATAAAATGTGATTTAGTAAGTTTTTAAAGATTAATGAAACATCCGAATTTCATTTTGTTTTATGACTAGATAGTGCTTTTGATTACGGATGTTTCATCTGTTTTAAGATTGATTACAATTAAGAATACTAACTATTGCTCTAACAACAGTTAGTTCTCTTGGAGTATTTAACCGCCTATTCTTATCATTTGTACAGCTTCTCCATTTCTTCCTCTGGATCTAAACTGCTCCATTTGTTCTTCAGATTTTTTTCTTATGATTTCATCATATTCTTTCTGATTAACCTTTTTACCTTTTTTAGGCTCCTTAATTTCGAAACCCTCTTTAGGATTAATTTCAATTTTACTACAAACTGTAGTTGTTCTACCATCATTAACCTCTAGAATTAAACCCGGTAAGCCATGATATGTACTTGGCCCTGTACTTACAGGAATTTGAGGCGTATACCACGCTGTAACGGTTACAGAAACCTCCTTAGTTTCTGGCTCTTCCTTTTTTTCTTCTTCCTTCTTTTTTCCATTAACATTAAAACTTGTAAAAGAACTTACTCTTTGAGTCCTTGTATATGTTTTGGTTGCTTTGTAGCACGTATAATCACCTATGTTTTTTGTCTCGTTCTCTAATTTCCAATCGTGTTCTTGTAATTCATCTTGGATTAAAAAGAGTTTTCCATAAGTCTCACTAGAACTCGTGTAGCGTTTTTCTTTTGTATTCTTATATAGTATATCACCGGCTCCTCC
>CAZBMY010000033.1:0-8366 GCA_964492855.1 uncultured Flavobacteriaceae bacterium | reverse complement strand
GCTAAACCTTTAAATTCTTGGGCACCAACTGTACTAGTTGTAATAAAAACTATAGCTAAGGCAATTATTTTTAATATTGATTTCATGAAATTGTTTTTTGGTTCTACATTACAAATATGAGAACTCAATCTCATTATTAAAGTTAACTAAAGTTAACGTGTGTTAAGCGATTAGTTTTGTTACGTTTTAACATTTACTTTTGAACTATGAATGATAAACGCTATAGATATATATTGTATACCATTACCCTAGTAATTATAGCAACCATAGGTATACAATTCTATTGGAACTATAAGAACTACCTTGTTAACAAACAACAATTTGTTAATGATGTTCAGACTAGTTTAGACAAAGCTGTCGATGATTATTATGCAGATTTGGCAAAAAAAACAACAATAGCCTTTTCCCTTAATGGTCTTACGAGTAAAAATGCATTTAAAGAAGGGAGTCAATTTTCTGAAATCCTTAAGAATATCGATAGTAAGAATAAACAGTTTAAGAGTCTCGATTCTTTAAACACAGATCATATTGAAGGGGTCACTTTTTTTAGAGGACTAAGTGCAGACTCAATGAGAAATGCACAAGATTATAACACCTCAATAAAATCTAGTATTTCAACATCAAAAATATCTAAAGAAAAAACTACACTTTCAAACATCACTGCTAGAGATGTAACTACATTAACTCAAAAAGTCTTTGTATCCATAAACAATGACACTTTAGATATAAAAAAGGTTGATAGCATATTAAAAATCGATTTATTACGAAAAAACATAACCGCAGACTATAATTTAACTTATAAAGATCATAAGCACAAAGAAACTACAAACATTAAGCTTGCAAAAGTCACATATAGTGACATTAAAAAAGACTCCCTTAAATCTAAAGACTCATGGGTATTTAATAATTCTTGGAGGTCTGGATTAAGAGCGTATTCTAAATCTTCTTTTTTACCTACTGGGAATGAGTTAGAAATTAACTTCACTAACGAAACCAAAGCCGTTTTACAACGAATGCTTGGTGGCATATCAATTTCTTCACTACTTATTTTAGCAGTAATTAGTTGCTTATTCTATTTATTAAAAATTATAAAGCATCAAAAACAATTGGCTGAAGTTAAAAATGACCTCATTAGTAATATTACACATGAGTTTAAAACACCTATTGCAACGATTGGTGTAGCTTTAGAGGGTATAAATAGTTTCAACATTATAGAAGACAAGGAGAAAACAAAGACATATATAGATTTATCATCTAACCAGTTATCAAAATTAAATGTGATGGTTGAAAAGCTTTTGGAAACCGCCACATTAGATAGTGAAAATTTAGAACTTAACAAAGAAGACATAGACATAGCAGCTTTACTAGCCACACTGTGCTCTAGATATCAGACGTATAATTCAACTAAAACTGTACAAACACGTTTTAAAATTGAAAGTCTAATTGCTAAAGTTGATATTTTTCATTTTGAAAATGCACTAAATAACATTTTAGACAATGCTATAAAATATGGTGGAGATAGTATTAAAATAGATTTAATACCTAATATGAATACGTTTAACATCAATATTTCTGACAACGGAACAAGTCTAAATAAAATCAACAAAGAACGTATTTTTGAAAAATTTTACCGTGTCTCTAAAGGTAATCAGCATGACGTGAAGGGATTTGGCATAGGGCTTTATTATACCAAAAGTATTATTGAAAAACATGATGGTAAAATTAATCTTGATCTCAGTAATAAACTAACCAGTTTTAAAATTGAACTCCCTAATGTCTAAACCGATAAAAATATTACTCGCTGAGGATGAAGCCGCTTTGGGGCAGATTATAAAAGAAAGTTTAGAAACAAGAGACTTTGAAGTTTTGTTATGCGAAAATGGGGAAAAAGCATTTAAAACTTACAAAACTGAATCTCCTGAAATTTTAGTTTTAGATGTTATGATGCCAAAAAAAGATGGCTTTACATTAGCTAAGGAGATTAGAGAAATTGATGATACCATTCCTATTATATTTTTAACTGCCAAGTCACAAACTCAAGATGTGGTAGAAGGGTTTACAATAGGCGGAAATGACTATCTCAAAAAACCTTTTAGTATGGAGGAGTTAATTGTTAGGATTCATAATTTAATTTCTCGTACAAGACTTCAGAAAACAGCTGATGTATTGGCTATCGGAGATTACTCATTTGATTTCCCAAAGCAGCTCTTAACATACAAATCCGAAGATACAATACAGCTCACTCATCGTGAAGCACATTTACTTTTTCACCTTATAAAAAACCAAAATAGTGTTTTAGACCGTTCTCTAATTTTGAATAAATTATGGGGTACAGACGACTTTTTCTCAGCAAGAAGCATGGATGTATTTATTTCTAAACTTCGTAAAAAACTAAAACAAGATGAGCGTATTCAGATATTAAACGTACGCGGGTTTGGGTATAAATTAACCGTTTAGCTGTTATCTTAATACCTTAGCAATTCTGGATTGATTTTTGTACTTTTCACACCAATATGAAAGGTCTGCTTTACATAATTATCTGTTTCTCTTTTTGCGCTTTTGCGCAAAAAAAAATTCAAATTAAATTTGAAGATACGTCCTCATTAAAAGCAGAAACTGTATTTGGTATAGATACTTTTGGAACTATATATTATACTAAACAAAACCAGAGTTTTTACAAAAAAACTGCTGATACTACAATAAGTTATGCTAATTTTCAATTAGGAAAAATAACATCAGTTAATGCGTTTAATCCGCTAAAAATAAATCTCTTTTATCAAGATTTTAATACGGTTGTTATTTTAGATAATCGCTTAGCAGAGATATTAAAGATAGACTTCAACGTATTACAAGACTATAAAAATGTATCCTTAGTATCTACAGGTTATGATAATACCCTTTGGCTGTTTAATCAAGATAGTCAACAATTAGAGTTATTCGATTACATTAATAATAAGGTTCGTGTAAAAACAGTACCAATACAATCTCAAGTATTAAATCTTAAAAGTGATTACAATTATTGCTATCTACTAACAGAAGATTACCTTTATGTCTATAGTTATTTTGGGAGTTTGCTGCAAAAAATTAAAAATACTGGCTTTACAGAAATGGCTTTTAGCAAAGCAAATTTGATACTTAAAAAGAACAATAAACTGTTTTTACTTCAAAAAAACGGTTCTGACTTGCAAGCTATAGAAAGTAAAGATTTGTTAATAAATCAGTTTTTGGTAACCAACGAAACCTTGTATATTTACGGTGACGAAAAGCTACGTCGCTACCAACTAAAATCACAGTAAACTATGCATGTTGCTATTGCCGGAAATATAGGCGCAGGTAAAACTACGCTCACCAAACTACTAGCCAAACATTACAAATGGGAGGCTCAACTTGAAGATGTTGTAGACAACCCATATTTAGATGATTTTTACAACCAGATGGAGCGTTGGAGCTTCAATCTTCAAGTTTATTTCTTAAATAGCAGATTCCGTCAGGTCAATCAAATTCAACAAGGGAAGAAAGATATTATCCAGGATAGAACGATTTATGAGGATGCCTTTATTTTCGCACCTAACCTGCATGCGATGGGCTTAATGACAAATCGTGATTTTGAAAATTACTCTTCGCTTTTTGAACTTATGGAATCTTTTGTAAAAGGTCCTGATTTACTAATATACCTAAGAAGTTCTATTCCTAATCTAGTAGCTCAAATTCACAAACGTGGTCGTGACTATGAAAATACAATTAGTATTGACTATTTAAGTAGGCTTAACGAACGTTACGAAGCTTGGATTAGTACGTACACAAAAGGTAATCTTCTGATTATTGATGTAGATAATTTAGATTTTGTTAGTAACCCAGAAGATTTAGGTGGTATCATTAATAAAATTGATGCTGAGATTAATGGCTTATTTTAATTTATAAAACCATGCGCCTTTGCATGCGATATAGCTTGAGCACTACTATCTACAATTAAGACAGGTAATTCTTCGTAATCTTCAAATAAATTCTGAATACGTTTCATACGTTTTTTGTGCTCTACACTTCTTAGATAAATAGCAGCTATCCGTTTAGGGAATTTTTTTACCACATCTAGATAGATGTATGCATCTTTCTCACCACAATCACCAATTAGAATAAAAGGTAAGCCTGGATAGGTTTTCAAAATATTGAAAACCTCGTGGTATTTATGAGCTAATTCTGGCTTAGGAGTTTTATCAAAAGGTGTACGGAAATCGCGAAGCAAAATAGGTCCTTTAGGAAAACTATTAGAATTTAAAAAGAACTCTAAATAACGATATAGATTCCAAGGGCTATTGCTTACATAAAAAATAGGATTTACAATATTATGCAACAAGTCATAAAACTCTGCTGTGCCCTCAAGTGCTTTTCGTTTTAGTGGTGTTTTAAAAAGCGTATTAACTACCACTTTCCATTTTAATCGAGAGGTAACACCAGTATGCAAAATGGTATCATCAATATCACTAATGACACCAAATTGTGCTTCTCTAGATGGCACTAGCATTTGTCCTTTAAAACAATTGTTTAATTGAATTTTTCGTTTCAGCGTATTATCATTAAATCCTACATCATAAGCTAACCAACCCTCTGCATCTGTCTGAGTTTTTATAAGTGTGCTATCGTCAAGAAGATAATATCCTTCTGCATCTGTAGCTAATGTAAAATCTTCTTCTTTAACTTTAACTGCTATAGTTGTATTTCTGATTTCATCGGTTTCAAAACGCTTCCAGGAATTAATTAAAAGATTAAACCACCCCTTTTTAGATAGGTCAATATCCTCATCCTCTAATGCACGACCTCTTAGATACAGATGCTCACGCGTACCGTAAGTTAAAAATGGAATAATTTGTAATGGGTCTTTTTTGAACCAGCCCAATAGATTAGATTTTTATAAATCTCAATATAATAAAAACTGAATAATGTATAGGTAAAAATTGAGCGAAAATGTTAAATATTAAAATGTTTTGTTGATAACTCTTACTTTAGTAAAATCATGAATTTCTAACCCAGAAAAACAAACTAACCACCATGACTTTTAAAGCGCTTAAATTCTTAGACTCTCTTGTTTTTAAATACAAAAGCATACTTTTCTCTTTAATTCTATTATTTTCATTTTCTTCACTAATTGCGCAAGACAATGACAGCCAGCAAACACCAAAACCAAATTATAGAGCAGCTGCTAAGTTTTCACCAAAAAATCTCGGTAAGCTTGTACACTCTACATCAGTAAGACCAAGATGGTTATCGAAAGGAAATCGATTTTGGTACCAATACAAAACTACTGAAGGTTCTAAATACTATATCGTAGATGCCGATAAGAAAACAAAAAAAACACTTTTTGATAATGAAAAAATGGCGCAATGGTTGACTGAAATGACTAAGGACCCTTACGATGCTAAACACTTGCCAAGATTCAATTTTAAATTCGTAAAAAATGATACTGCTATTCAATTTTATGTAACTTCTACAGAAAAAGTTGAAGAAGAAAAGAAGGAGACTGACGCAGGTAAAGCATCTGACTCTACAGCTTCTAAAAAGAAAAAGAAGAAGCCAAAAATGGTAAATAAAGTCTATCATTTCGAATATAGACTAGGCGGTAATTCTTTAACGCTTTTAGACAATAAAAAGAAAGAAAAAGAAGATTGGAAAGAATGGGCTAATATAGCCCCAGATAGCTCTGTAGTTTTATTCTCTAAAAACTACAATTTGTATTGGATGGATAAAACTAACTTCTTAAAAGCTGTGAAGAATGAGAAAGACACAACAATAGTAGAAAATCAATGGACTAAAGACGGAGAATTGTATTATTCTTATGGAGGCGGAAGCGGCAGAGGACAAAACAATGAGACCATAAAAAAAGACAAAGACAAACGTAAATCTGTCTATGGCCTTTGGTCTAAAGATTCTAAAAAGTTTGTTTTTCAACGAACAGATTCTAGACACATAAACGCGCTTTGGGTTATCAATACAACATCTAGTAAAAGACCTACACTAGAAACTTATAAATACCATATGCCAGGTGAAGATGAATATTATAAAACCGAATTGCATGTTTTTGATACATCTTCAAAGACCAGTATGCAAGTTCAGTTAGATAGTACTGTTCAACAAAGTGTACAAGTCTATCGTAAACCGACAAAAAAAGCAGATTTCAATAAAGATTTTAGACCCGCTTTATTACTCTCTGACAAAGGTAAAATCTACTATAACACCATCAGCAGAGATAGAAAAAAATTAGATATATGTGTTGCTGACATTAACACGGGAGAAACTAAAGTCTTAATAGAAGAACGCTTTAATACATACATTGAATCTCGTCAATTGGTATTATTTAATAACGAAACAGAAATGTTACATTGGGCAGAACGTTCTGGTTGGGCACATTATTATTTGTATGATACTCAAGGTAATTTAAAAAATCAGATTACTAACGGTGCATTCCATGTAGAAAATGCTATTGGTGTTAATGAAAATACTAGAACTTTATACTTTACGGCTCATGGTATAGTAAAAAATCAGGATCCATACTATGAACATTTGTATAAAATAAATTTAAATGGTACCGGATTACAAGTACTTAATCCTGGCGATTACAATACTAGGACAGATATGGCAGACTCAAATGGCTATTTTGTAAACAACTATTCTAGAGTTAATACTGTTCCTAAATCTGAATTAAGAAATAGTGCTGGTAAACTTGTAATGAATTTAGAAGAAGCAGATTTATCATCACTTATGGCCACAGGTTATAAATTTCCAGAACCATTTAAAATGAAGGCTGATGATGGTATTACTGATATTTACGGTGTAATGTATAGACCTTTTGACATGGATTCTACTAAAAAATATCCGTTATTAGAATATGTTTATCCTGGCCCACAAACTGAAGCTGTAAACAAATCTTTCTCTGTAAGGATGGATAGATTAGATCGTATGGCTCAAGTAGGATTTATTGTTGTTACAATGGGTAATCGAGGAGGCCACCCTGACCGTTCTAAATGGTATCATAATTATGGGTATGGAAATCTTAGAGATTATGGATTAGCTGACAAGAGACATGTAGCCGAACAATTAGCGGATAAATATAATTTTATTGATATAGAAAAAGTTGGAATTTATGGTCATTCTGGTGGTGGTTTTATGTCTACAGCTGCTATGTTGGTTTATCCAGACTTTTTTAAAGCTGCGGTCTCATCTGCAGGAAATCATGATAATAATATTTATAACAGTTGGTGGAGTGAGACGCATCATGGTGTGCAGGAAGAAAAAGATGCCGAGGGCAATGTAAAATATAAGTATATGATAGACACCAACCAGTCGTTGGCAAAAAATCTAAAAGGAAAATTAATGCTCATTCATGGTGATGTTGATAATAACGTCCATCCTGGTGGTACAATACGTATGGCGAATGCTCTTATAAAAGCGAATAAACGGTTTGACTTTATGATTATGCCAGGGCAACGTCATGGTTTTGGCAGTATGACAGAATACTCCTTTTGGCTTAGAGCAGACCATTTTAGCAAACACTTTTTGGGAGTTGAAGCTACAAGTGTAGATATTACAGAAATGAATAGAGATAACCCAAAAAAGAAGTAATAACTTAATAAAAAAACCACGCTAAAAGCGTGGTTTATATTATGTATAAAAAATCAATTACTATTTAGTAATATCTATTTTTCAATAACCTTTTCAACTCCTCCATTAGAGTTACTTAAAGATGATTCAAAAGATTTAATTTCTTTTTCTACATCAGCTTTAGTACCTTCAAAAATAACAGTTTCTGATATTTTTTTACCTTCTTTTATTATAGAATAATCTACTGTTGCTTTGGCTAAATCTTTAGAATCAATAGTCATTTCTATTGAAACGTCTTCATTATTTGCTAAAGCTGTTTCTTCTGCATGACCTCCTAAGATTGGTGCAATTACTAAACCTATAAGACAAGTTAACTTAATTAAAATATTCATTGAAGGACCAGAAGTATCTTTAAATGGATCACCAACAGTATCGCCTGTTACAGCAGCTTTATGCGCATCAGAACCTTTAAATGTCATTTCTCCATTAATCTCTACACCAGCTTCAAAAGACTTTTTTGCGTTATCCCAAGCACCACCAGCATTGTTTTGGAAAATAGCCCATAACACACCTGATACTGTAACACCTGCCATATAACCACCTAGCATTTCAGCAATTGCTACACTATCCATACCAAATAACATTGGTACAAACGCAATAACTAATGGAAAACCAATTGTTAATAGACCTGGCAACATCATTTCTTTTAAAGATGCTTGTGTAGAAATTGCCACACACTTATCGTATTCTGGCTTACCAGTTCCTTCCATGAT
>CAZBMY010000032.1:0-14518 GCA_964492855.1 uncultured Flavobacteriaceae bacterium | reverse complement strand
GGTACAGGTGAAAAGATGGAAGCTATAGATGTGTTCTATCCGTCACGTATGGCAGACCGTATTTTAGGTATGGGAGATGTTGTCTCTCTTGTTGAGCGTGCACAAGAACAGTTTGATGAAGAAGAGGCTAGAAAACTTCAGAAAAAAATTGCCAAAAATCAGTTTGGCTTTGATGACTTCTTAAAGCAAATTCAGCAAATTAAGAAGATGGGTAACATGAAGGATTTGATAGGTATGATACCCGGCGCAGGTAAGATGATGAAAGATGTAGATATCGATGATGATGCATTCAAAGGAATAGAGGCTATAATTCATTCTATGACACCTACAGAACGTTCCAATCCTGGATTAATGAATGCAAGTCGTAAAAAACGTATAGCTAAAGGTTCTGGAACATCTGTACAAGAAGTTAATCAATTGCTAAAGCAGTTTACACAAATGAGTAAAATGATGAAAATGATGCAAGGCGGTGGCGGAAAACGTATGATGCAAATGATGAAAAATATGCCACGTTAATTAGTTTATAGTAAACAGTCCCAGTCCCAGAAAAAAGAAATATTAAATAGAATATGGATTTCAAAAAATTATTAGCTTATCAAAAAGGGTTTGATTTGGCCATGTCAATTTTTGAAATTTCTAAATCTTTTCCGAAGGAAGAACTATATTCCTTAACAGACCAGATAAGAAGAAGTTCTCGTTCTGTAAATGCTAATATTGCTGAAGCATATAGGAAAAGAAGATACCCTAAGCATTTTACAAGTAAATTAACAGATTCTGATAGCGAAAATTCTGAAACACATACGTGGTTAGATTTTGCATTGGCTTGTGGCTATATTCAAAGGAAGACTATAAAAATTTATCAGCTCAAGTTATTGAGATAGGGAAATTAATAAATTATATGATTAATAATCCAGACAAATTCGGAGTGAAAGAGGACTAGCAACTGAAAACTGCGACTGCGACTGAAAACTTATATATGACATGACAATTTTAGACGGAAGAAAAACTAGTAATGACATAAAAAACGAAATCAAGGCTGAAGTTGATAAAATGAAAGCCGATGGTGAAAAAGTACCACACCTCGCTGCAGTCATTGTTGGTAATGATGGCGCGAGTTTAACCTATGTAGGTAGTAAAGTAAGAGCATGTGAGCGTGTTGGTTTTGAGTCTACAATGGTGCGTATGTCTAATACTACAAGTGAGATAGAACTTCTAGATAAGATTGAAGATTTAAATAACGATGATAATATTGATGGTTTCATCATTCAGTTGCCACTACCACCTCAAATTAATACACAAAAAGTATTAATGGCTGTCAATCCAGATAAAGATGTAGATGGTTTTCATCCTACAAATTTTGGTAAAATGGCATTGGATATGTCTACGTTTATACCAGCAACACCATTTGGTATATTAGAATTATTAGACCGTTATGGGGTTGAGACTAAAGGTAAGCATACGGTAGTAATCGGTCGTTCTCATATTGTTGGTCGTCCAATGAGTATTTTAATGGGAAGAAAAGGTTTTCCAGGAAACTCTACAGTGACATTAACGCATAGCCATACAAAAAATATTACGCAAATAACCTCTCAAGCAGATATTATAATTTCAGCTTTGGGTGTACCAAAATTTTTAAAAGCAGAAATGGTGAAAGATGATGCCGTTATCATAGATGTAGGTATTACACGTGTGCCTGATGATTCTGAAAAAGGGTATTATATCACAGGCGATGTAGATTTCGAAAATGTAAGTAAAAAAGCCAGCTATATTACACCAGTTCCAGGAGGTGTTGGTCCTATGACTATTGCTATGCTGCTTAAAAATACTTTACTTGCTAGAGAGCAACACAGAAAATAATGGCTATTACTTAGCAAATAATTGTGTCATGTCTTTAAATGCTTTAAACTCAAGAGCATTCCCTGATGGGTCTTTAAAAAACATGGTAGCTTGTTCACCAACTTGTCCTTCAAATCTTATGTAAGGCTCAATGATGAATTCAATGTTTTTTGATTTGATATGGTCAGCAAATTCATGAAATTTATCCCAATTTAAAACCACTCCAAAATGTGGTACAGGAACGTCTTTGCCATCAACTGAATTTGTTGGGGTTTCTTCAACTTTTTTATTATTAAGATGAATAACTAACTGATGTC
The DNA here is from genome assembly GCA_964492855.1 of uncultured Flavobacteriaceae bacterium. GTDB lineage: Bacteria > Bacteroidota > Bacteroidia > Flavobacteriales > Flavobacteriaceae > Winogradskyella. Next base: position 12,365 of record CAZBMY010000032.1, on the reverse strand, counting down.
CAAAAAAATTATAATCTACCCAATGGTCACTACTTCTGCCTTCTTCAAAGTTTAAATTGTTTGTGTAAAAATTGCGACAAAGCTCTAAATCATGAACAGGTATTGCTAAGTGAAAAGGAGAGATTTTGGACATATTAAGTGTGATTTATATATTCAAAATTAGTATTTATTTTATCAAAAGAATAGAAAATCATAAAACTTGAAGTATAGGCATTCTATTCTTCTTCTTTTTTACATTCTATTTTCCAAGTTGGAAATTTAATTTTCTCAGTTTTATCTGTCCATTCACCAATCCATTTGTAACCTGAATCATCAATATCATAAAAAGTTAACCTAAAATAACCATCCGTTCCGTTAGGTGCTTTTTGGGCTCTATAAAGTACAATATTGCCGTTGTCTTTTTTTGAGCCTTCCCATGTAGGTAATGTTGTTGATGGCGATCCAGACGAATAATAATGCACATACCATTTGCTACTATCTGCAATAAATTGTCTTATACTTCCCGAATGTTTTCCATCAGCTTTGAGTGTTTCGTCTTGTACAGCCATTCCATTCATAATGTATTTCCATTCCCAAGTCATTTCCTGTGCTTTTGCCCAAGTCTGATCTTGATTTATGGTTGTAGACTTGCATTTGCTTTTTCCAATTAGAAGCTGAAAATCTTTAATTTGTTCTGGTGCTTCAGGATGTGGTTTTCCATAAGGAAACTCTTTTGAGGCTTCATTTTCATATTGAGCAAATACGAAACTGGTTGAGGTAACTAATGCAAAAAGAAGTATAATTTTTTTCATGATATAAAATTTAGTTCACATCAAATCAACGTGAAAAGAATTAAAGACCATAATGTTTTGCAGAGAAGTAGTTGTTATTTGCAGTAAAGTGAGTTAAGAAACTCTTAATAATCTGATAAAAAATCTTTGACTGTTTTTAAATGACTTTTAGAAATTGGTATTTCGGTATTATCATTTAAGATTAGATTAGGCGTATTTGACATGCTCAATTCTTTAATCATTGTCATATTTGCTATCGCTTTTCTATGTACACGTAAAAAATTGGTATCTAACTTTGGTAATAAAGCTTTAAGACTACTTCTCATGGTATAACAGTTTTTATCTACAGTATGCACCTTAACGCAATAATCATCTGCTTCTATCCATAAAACATCATTTACAGGGATTATCTTTCGTTTATTGCCAATTTTAATATTTAATACAGTAGTACGGTCGTCTACTCTATCCTTTAGTTGATCATACAAACGTGCGTTTGTTAGTTTAAGTTCTGATAAATTTTGGACTTTAATCTGAAGCTGCTCATTAGCAAAATACAAATGCATTATTATAGTAATAGCAATGTAACCCAATGTGTACATAGGTGCTTTTTGAAACATAAAAAAGGGTAAGTATTCACTAGTTAGATTGCTTATAGTTAATGTATCATCATAAGTTAACATTTGGCTAATAGAAATGATAATCACATTTAATATGACCAAGCTTAATATTAAGCCGGCGTATTTTAAAACATGTGACAATGTCAGGTCTTTTTTAATTTTCGTAGATTGAATGTAATAGAAAATTACAACTGATAATGCGACCCATACTAACCATCTAAAAGCTTGGCTTTTTAATAATATAAAGAAAGTAGCATCATTTCCTAAATTAAACCTCTTAATGTAATAGAGTTGTTGAGAAGTTTCAAAAGTTATCGTCAACAACAATACAGAAACAATAAGTATTAAGATGCGTTTATGAGTCTTTATATAATTAAAAAGGTGCATTTTTTAACGTCTACTTTTTCTTTGAAAGTTTTGTTTGGCTTCAAAAGTTTTTTTAGAATCACTAATTAAATCACTAAGTGTTTTAAATTCTTCTTTAGTCAGTTCCCGATATTTTCCTACGGGTGTGTCTAGTTCTATATTCATGATGCGAACACGCTTTAGGGTCTGCACATCATAATTTAGATAATCACACATTCGACGTATTTGTCTATTTAAGCCTTGAGTTAATATAATACTAAAGGTAAATTTGTCTATCTTTTTTACTTTACATTTTTTGGTGCGTTTGCCTAGCTCTTCGATATAGATTCCTCCTGCCATACGCTCAATAAACGTTTGAGAAATAGGTTTGTCAACCGTAACTATATATTCTTTTTCGTGATTATTACTAGCGCGTAAAATCTTATTGACGATATCTCCATCATCTGTTAAAAGAATAAGACCTTCACTAGGTTTATCTAATCGACCTATGGGAAAAATACGTTTGTGGTAGCCTATAAAATCAATGATATTATCTTTTTCTACACGTGTGTCTGTTGTACAAACAATACCAATAGGTTTATTAAATGCCAAATACGTAAACTCTTTTTTGTGTTCACCAACAACTTCGCCATCAACTTTTACAAGATCGCCTTCAGATACTTTAGTACCTAATTCTGGAACTACATTATTAATGGTTACTCTTCCTGCATCAATAAGCCGGTCTGCTTCACGACGAGAACAGTAACCTGCTTCACTAAGAAATTTATTTAGGCGTTTTAAATTTTCAGACATAGGACAAAAATACAATAAAGATTAGCTATTAATAAAGGCAATAATCTTTGGGGTCAACGATTTATCTTTTAAGCCATGCCCAAATCCTGTAGTACTAATCAACTCAGAATTTTTAAATTTATTAGAAAACAATAAGGCATCTTCATACGGTATGATTTTATCTTTTTTATCATGAATTATGAGGCCTTTAATTTTGAAACCTTTTGTGAAGTTAGCAGCAGAGAAGTAATCTGTAGATTTCCCAAATCGTTCCAGTACAAGATTTTCTAAACCTTTAGAGATTCTTTTATTGTAACCCATCATACTCTTATATCGTGAAAATACACCCTCAAAATGTGCTGGTGCACCTAGACTAATTAATTTAGTTATACTTGGTAATCGGTAATTATACAAACTGAAAATACTAGCCATGCCTCCAACAGAATGTCCGATAAGTACTTCAGGCTCAAAAGATTTAGTGACTACACTTATAAAATCTGAGTACAATACAGCATTAAAAAATTTCCCACCAGAATTACCATGTGCAGGGGCGTCTAAGGCAATAATATTATAATCTAAAGCTTGTAAATCTTCTAATATATAATTCCAGCGCGAAGCATTGCTTTCCCAGCCGTGAGCTAACAAAACAGTTGGGCCATTACCTTTCCAATTGTAAACCGAAATATCAAGATTGTCACACTTAAGCTGCGTTTTTATTGCAGTTGCTATAATTGAATTTTGTTTTTCATTGTATCTACCTTTTCGTGGTTTAGAAAACAGATGAATTGCTTTTTTTGATGCATATCTAGATGACACATAACTAGACGCATTAAGCACATTGCCTATAGATTTAATAACAAAACTACTCATACTATTCGGCTTCTCTGTTCACTGCGTCTATTGAAAATGCAGGTAGGCAAATAGCAATATATTCGCAAGATTCGGTAAAGGGGTTTGAGTATTGTAAACGTGTATTCTTGTTTACTTTTATGGATTGTCCTGCCTCCAATACAATGGTTTCGCCTTCTATGATAAATTGTTTTTTTCCTTTTATAATAAAGGTGTACTCATCAAACTCAGGGGTTTGAAACGGTTCTGACCAACCAGGAGGTGCAACCATATGTGCTAAGCTAATTTCGGAGTTGCCATCGGTAGCATTACCAAAATGTTCTTTTATAATTTTACCATCAGTTGTTGGGACAACAAATGGGGAGTTTTGAATTGTATATTTTTTTGAATCTGACATTCAGAATTGATTTAAAAATTGATTATAAATGATGAAAATTTAGAACTGTTTGGTAGTTGCGTAGAATCAATTTCTACGCCATAGTCAAAGGTAGTGAGTAATTCTTTTTTATCTATAATGAAAGTGGCATCAATTTCATTGATTATAAGTTCTATTGAATTTAAAGTGTTTCGAAATTCAGAAATAGAATAGGTGTTTTTGATGTCTTGATATGTGCTCAAAACAGAAATTCCTTTTTCAGTTTTGTACCTAGAATCTTTTATTAAAATAAAATCTATCGTTGAGGTTGAGTCTAAAGCTTCATAAGGCACAATGCTTAGTGATAGATTGCCATTATTTTCGAATATATCATAAGTATTTATGCCACCAATAAAACTATCATCTTCTTTGTAGTTAACAATTGAGTCATTACAAAATAACACTTTTAAGTCTTTGATTTGTGTTGAATCTGTGATTATGCCAACGTGGTGTTTTTTAATTTCGAAACGATTTTGTTTTGTCTCTTCCTTCTCTGTTTTACAACTTAGAATAACTAATGAAAAAATAAATACAGCATAATAACGCATAAATTTTATATGATATTAACGCATCATTTTAGTTAATATACCTAGTACGCTTCTAATAACTGTTGGGCTTGTTAAGACCTTTAATAACGGGTTTTGTCTGCTAGAACGTCTTCTTGTTGTTGACGTTTTACGTTTAGATTCTGCTTTTTTAAGCGCCTCTTTTTCAGCTTTTGCCTTAGCTTTTGCTTCTTCGGCTTCGGCAGTTTTTATTTTTTCGGTGAGCATCTCATAAGCACTTTCACGATCAATTTCGGTATTGTATTTTTTTGCTAATTCCGAATCAGATAACAATTTCGCAAGCTCAGACTCGGTTAAAATATCCATGCGGCTCATCGGCGCACGCATCATGGTAGCGGCTAATGGTGTTGGCTTTCCTTTTTCATCTAAAGCTGAGACTAGAGCCTCACCAATTCCTAAAGAAGTTAAAACTTCAGCAGTATCATAATAATCGGTATCCGGATAGTTTTGCGCAGTAAGCTTTATGGCTTTACGGTCTTTAGCTGTAAATGCTCTCAAAGCGTGTTGGACTTTAAGTCCAAGTTGTCCTAGAACTTCTTCAGGAACATCTGTGGGATTTTGGGTTACAAAATATAATCCAACGCCTTTACTTCGAATTAATTTTACGATACTTTCAATTTGATTTAGTAACGCATCAGAGGCTTCATTAAAAATTAAATGTGCTTCGTCAATAAACATAATAAGTTCTGGTCGTCCACTATCACCTTGCTCAGGGAACGTCGAATATATCTCCGCCAATAAACTTAACATGAACGTTGAAAACAATTTCGGTTTATCTTGGATGTCGGTTAAGCGAATTATATTAATATATCCACGACCGTTTTCATCAATACGCAATAAATCTTGAGTGTCAAATGAGGTTTCACCGAAGAATAAATCTCCACCCTGTTGCTCAATTTCAATCAGCTTTCTTAGAATAGCGCCTGTTGAAGCAGTTGAAATACGACCATAAGCTTCTTCAAATTCCTTTTTGCCGTCTCCTGTTGCATACTGCAATATTTTTTTGAAATCTTTTATATCTAAAAGCGGTAACTGATTGTCGTCACAATACTTAAAGATTACAGAAATAATACCTGCTTGTGTTTCGGTAACATCTAAAATTCTTGAGATAAGTACAGGGCCAAATTCGCTAATCGTGGCACGAAGACGCACGCCATCTTGTTCGGAAAGCGTCATGATTTCCACAGGGAATTTTTTGGCATCAAAAGGCAAACCTATTTTTTCGTGACGTTCGTCAATTTTTGGATGTCCAGGACTTGGTTGCGCCAAACCACTTAAATCGCCTTTAATGTCCATAAGTAAAACAGGAATGCCTTTTTCAGATAAATTTTCGGCTAAGACTTGTAGTGTTTTTGTTTTTCCTGTTCCGGTTGCGCCAGCAATTAATCCATGGCGATTCATTGTTTTTAGCGGCACTTTAACGTGAGCATTTGTTATGGTTTCACCTTCTAACATAGCGGCACCAAGAGTTATAGAGTCGCCTTTAAAAGTGTTTCCGTCTGTTATATGTTTAAAGAAAATCTCTTTATTCTTCATCTCATCAAAATTTGTATAAAAATAGTGTAATTTTAGTCAAGAATAAAAAATCAATATTATGACAAAGTATCTTTTAATTTTCTGTCTTTTTTTAAACTTTGTATTACTTTCCTGTGCTAATTCAAGCTCAGAAATTAAATTTCATAAATCACATGAGCTTAGTCGAGCTAATGTGCCTTTTAGTGATGCTGTAGAAATTAATAATCTACTGTTTTTAACGGGGCAAATAGGAAAAGACCATAAAGCAGGAAAATTGGTTGATGGTGGTATTGAAGCAGAAACTAAACAAGTTATAAAAAATATAGAAGATGTTTTAAAGCACCATAATTTGTCATTAGATAATGTGGTTAAATGTACTGTTATCTTGAAAGATATTAACGATTTTAAAGCTTTCAATTCTGTATATACACAATACTTTACAAAGAAACCTGCGCGAACAACTTTTGCTGCTGCAGGTTTGGCTGGTGGTGCAAGCATAGAAATTGATGTTATAGCGGCTAAATAGTAGACAGTCAGAGTATTTAGTTGACAGTTTACCGTCGCAGTATTCAGTATCTAGCAAAGTCGCAAAGCTGTTTTTGAAATACTTTGTGTCTTCTCGCCTTTGCGAGAGAAATTTCGTTTGAGTGAAATACTAAAAACTGCCACTTAAAACTGCATACTTATATTTATATTTGCACGCTATGACAAGACGAGAACGACAAGTACTGATAGATAAAGGATTGCTTTTACCTCTAATGGAAGAGTTTTACACCATTCAGGGTGAAGGATATCATAAAGGGACTGCTGCGTATTTTGTTCGTATTGGAGGCTGTGACGTTGGCTGTCATTGGTGTGATGTAAAAGAAAGTTGGTTAGCAGAGTTACATCCGCCAACTGAAACAGAAAAGATTGTTGATAATGCTGTAAAGTATAGTAATACTATTGTAGTTACAGGCGGAGAACCTTTAATGTGGGATATGAATCCATTAACAGCCCAACTAAAAGCCAAAGGTGTTCAAACACATATAGAAACATCAGGTGCGTATAAGCTAAGCGGCGATTGGGATTGGATATGCTTATCGCCAAAAAAGAATAAACTTCCAACAGAAGAAGTGTTTGCTAAGGCTCATGAGTTAAAATGCATCATATATAATAAAGATGATTTTAGATTTGCTGAAGAGCAAGCTGCACAGGTAAATGAAGATTGTATTCTGTATCTACAGCCAGAATGGAGCAAGCGTGATAAGATGATGCCGCAGATTGTTGATTATGTGATGACTAATCCTAAATGGAAGGTCTCACTACAGACGCATAAATATTTAAATATACCATAAATAAAAAAGCCTTGAGGAATCAAGGCTTTTTTAAAATTTAGATTTAGTAAATAAGCGGTTCTTATTTTGTAAATGGTACGGCAATTCTAACTTTGTCCCAACCCATGTGTAAATGAACACCATCATCAGAAGGTGCAAATGCCATAGAAAATGCTTCTAAAGATTCATCACCAGATGTTGCAGGTACTTTAATGCTAGCAACAGTATTTTCTTTTTTGTAACCAGATGCACCCCAATTGTTTACATCAGAACTTACAATAACTTCCCATTCTTTTTCACCAGGAATTGTGAATAGGGAATATGTTCCAGCCTTTAATTTTGTACCATTAAGGTTCATATCAACTTTAAGGATTAATTGAGTTGCCTCATTTGCACCTGTTCTCCATACCTTACCATAAGGTGCTAAATCTTTACCAACAGTTCTTCCTTTAAGCTGAGGTCTACTATAGTAAACTACGGCTAATTGTTTATTTCCTCTTCCTATTGAAGCAGCGTCCATAGGGCTTTTGTCTATTGGTCTGAATTTTTGAGCGTCAACATTAAATGATACTAGCATCATAAATGCGAAAGCGATAGTCGTAAATAATCTTGAATTTTTCATAAGTGATAATTGAATTTATGGTCTAAAATTAATAAGTAATAAGTGGTATAGGTCGTAAAGAATTATTAAAATTTACAGATTGATAGTAGAAAGGCTTTAAATATTACTGTTTGATTTCATTTTTAATTAAAAAACATATTTGTTATTTTAATTTGAAGCTAATAGTGTATTATATGTTTATTAAATGTAAGTTTAATTACATATTTGCTTTATAGTAATACTTAAATACAAATAATTATGTGCGGAATTGTATGCGCGTTTGATATAAAACAAAAATCTGAAACTCTAAGACCTCAAGTTTTAGAAATGGCAAAAACCATAAGACATCGAGGTCCAGACTGGAGCGGAATTTATAGTGACGAAAAAGTGATAATGGCTCACGAACGTCTAGCTATAGTAGATCCAGCATCTGGTAAACAACCGTTGTTTAGTGCCGATGAAAAACTAATTCTTGCTGCAAATGGAGAAATCTATAACCATAGAGAGTTGCGTTCTCAATTTCCGGATTATAAGTTTCAGACTGAAAGTGATTGTGAAGTTATCCTAGCTTTATACCAAGCAAAAGGACATGAATTTGTAGATGATATGAATGGTATTTTTGGTTTTGCTATATATGATGTAGAAAAAGACGAATATTTTATTGCTCGTGATCATATGGGGATAATTCCTTTATACATGGGTTGGGATAAAGATGGGACATTTTATGTTGCTTCAGAGTTGAAAGCTTTAGAAGGTGTTTGTACAAAGATTGAGTTGTTTCCTCCAGGACATTACATGAGTAGTAGGGATGGTAAGTTGGTAAAGTGGTACCAACGTGATTGGAATGAGTATGAGGCTGTAAAAGAAAACGAAACGAGTATTGCTGAAGTGCGTCAAGCATTAGAAGATGCGGTGCATAGACAATTAATGAGTGATGTGCCTTATGGTGTTTTACTGTCAGGAGGGTTAGATTCTTCAGTAACTTCAGCTATTGCAAAAAAGTATTCAGAAAGACGTATTGAAGCCGATGATAAAGAAAAAGCATGGTGGCCTCAGCTACACAGTTTCTCCGTTGGATTAGAAGGTTCGCCAGATTTAGCTGCAGCACAAAAAGTTGCCAATCACATTGGTACAGTGCATCATGAAATTAAATTCACTATACAAGAAGGGTTAGATGCGATAAAAGATGTCATCTATAACATAGAAACTTATGATATTACAACTATTCGCTCGTCCACACCAATGTATTTAATGGCTCGTGTTATTAAGTCTATGGGTATTAAAATGGTATTGTCTGGAGAAGGTGCAGATGAAATTTTTGGAGGTTATTTATATTTCCATAAAGCACCGAACGCACAAGAATTTCATGAAGAAACTGTCCGTAAATTAGATAAGCTACACATGTACGATTGTCTACGTGCCAATAAGAGTCTAATGGCTTGGGGAATTGAAGGCCGTGTACCATTCTTAGATAAAGAATTTATTGATGTCGCTATGCGTATCAACCCAAAAGATAAAATGATTAATGGAGAACGAATGGAAAAATGGGTAATCCGTAAAGCGTTTGAAGATATGTTACCAGAAAGTGTGGCTTGGCGACAAAAAGAACAATTTAGTGATGGTGTAGGTTACAGTTGGATAGATACTTTGAAGGAAATTGTAGAAAGAGAAGTTACAGATGAACAATTAGCAAATGCTAAGTTCAGATTTCCGATTCAAACACCAACAAATAAAGAGGAGTTTTATTACCGTTCAATCTTTGAAGAACATTTTCCTAGTGACACAGCGGCATTAAGTGTGCCTCAAGAAGCAAGTGTAGCTTGCAGTACAGCTACCGCATTAGAATGGGATGAAGCATTTAAAAACATGAATGAGCCTTCGGGAAGAGCAATTGCTAATGTACATGACGACAGTTATTAAACTCAAAATAAATATATTCATATATAAGAAGGTCAGCTTTATTGCAGGCCTTTTTTGTTTTAAACATCTATAAATTACTACATTTAAGAAATCTTTAAATATGTAACTCAACCAATCATGAAAAGAACCTTAACAATTCTCACTATTCTATGCTTTATTCTTCAGATAGAAGCACAAGAATTCTCAACCCAAGTACAACGTTTTATTGCAGTAAATAATTCAGAATTTGCTATTACTAATGTGACTGTAATTGATGGTACAGGTAGTGCTTCAAAAGCGAATCAAACTATAATTGTCTCCGATGGAAAAATTAAAGATATAGGTGATAATATTAAATTAATGTCGGATTTGAAAGTAATTGATGGTACCGGTAAAACAGTTATACCAGGTCTAGTAATGCTGCACGAACATATGTTTTACACCATGCCTTTTGAAAACTGGTTTAGCGTTGGGCAAATGACGTTTACGTTTCCAAGATTGTATTTAGCTGGTGGTGTAACATCTATGCGAACGGGAGGAAGCATCCAGCCGCAGACAGATTTGAATGTCAAAAAATGGATTAATGAAGGCAAAATGACTGGGCCAAAAATGCATGTTACGGGTCCGTTTATTGAACGTGAAGGACCAAAAGTCCCAGAATTAGGATTCATAGATAGTCCAGGAGATGTGTCTAAGATTGTAGATTTTTGGGCAAGTAAAGGTGTAACATCCTTCAAGGTTTATAATAATATTACAAAAGAAGACTTAAAGCTTTGTGTCGAAGAGGCGCACAAGCGCGGTCTAAAAGTCACTGGTCATTTATGCTCACTAACTTATGAGGAAGCTTCTAATATTGGTATAGATAACTTAGAGCATGGCTTTATGGCAGCTAGTGATTTTTCTAACGATAAAGAAGAAAATATTTGTGATCCTTTTTCTGCAAGACAAGGATTAACCAACGAACCACTAGATGGGAGTACTATAAATGCACTTATAGATTTATTAATCAAAAATAAAACAACAATAACAACAACGCCAAATGTTTTTGAGCCTTATACAGATAGGGAGATTGTGCCAGGCGGCGGTTTAGAGGCGCTGGCACCTCAAATCCAAGAGCGCTTAGTGCAAGGTCATAAACGTTCGCAAGGTAGAGATGCTGGTACCTTAGCGAGATTTAATAAAAACCTAAGTTGGATAAAACGATTTCATGACAAAGGCGGATTACTAGTGGCAGGCACCGATCCAACAGGTGCAGGACGAACGGTTGCGGGTTATGCTAATCAACGTACGTTAGAAATTCTTGTAGAAGCAGGTTTCACCGTTGAAGAAGCCATAAAAATTTGCACCTTAAATGGTGCCGTATTTTTAGAAATAGAAAAAAATGTTGGAACTATTGAAGTAGGCAAACAGGCAGATTTATTATTAATAGATGGAGATTTAGAGTCTAATATTAAAAATATTAGAAAGCTTCAAACTGTGTTTAAGGACGGTGTTGGTTTTGACTCTAAAAAACTCTTTGAATCTGTAAAAGGAAAGGTAGGACTTAATTAATAGCAATGATTAAATTCTTTCGCCATATTAGTAAAACCAAAACGTTCTGTCATTCCTGCGTAGGCAGGAATCTACAAGCACGTTAAAAATGGATTCCTGCTTTCGCAGGAATGACAATAGCTTAATCATGATTAAATTCTTCAGACAAATAAGATTTAAACTAATGGAAACAGGAAAAACTTCAAAATATTTTAAATACGCCATTGGCGAAATCATCCTTGTAGTTATAGGTATTTTGATAGCATTACAGATTAATAACTGGAATGAGAATCGGAAACAACAAAAACAAGCGTTTCAATACCTCTATGAATTCAAAAAAGATTTAGTGTCAGACACCATACAGTTTAAGTACATATCAAAAATACTAACTGAAGATATTGAGGCAGAAAAACAGGCTCTTGTGGTAAAAAATAATACCAAAACTAATTTAGAAAATGTTAGAAAAGCTTTGGGTACAACAACGTATCAAAGGACAATTAATAGAAGAACCTTTTTAAATGTACAAAATTCAGGGAGTTCTAATTTATTAGGTTATGAGAATTTATTTGAGAAACTATCAAATTATTATATAGAAACTAACAGAGATTTAGGGTTACAAACCAATTATGACGCACAACAATACAGAGATAATAATGCTGTATTTGAAAAATTTATTAGCGACGGAAATTACGAACTAAGTCATGATTCTGGTGATGATATTGTTGCAGATTTTTTAAGACAACTCAACCTAGATTCTTTACCAAGTTTAAGTAAACTAGACAGAAATATATATCTTGATTTTGTAAATACCATTAAGGGCAGAAATTATATTACCGAAAATGCTGTGAGACACCTTTATATACTTAGTAAATACAATAAATATTATGATGAAGCTTCACAATTGTTGAAAGAGATTAATGCAATCCTAAATAAAAGCAATGATTAAATTCTTTTGTCATATCTGCAGTTCGCTTCAAGAAAATACATTGTCATTCCTGCATAGGCAGGAATCCACTTCGGAGTTTAAATTTAAAAATAGATTCCTTTTCCGCAGGAATGACAGAGCTTAATGATTAAACGGAAACTATAGGTGTGATTTTACAATTATGTGTACTAGTAGTGAGTATATATTTAACTGAGAAATATCGCA
>CAZBMY010000031.1:11827-14547 GCA_964492855.1 uncultured Flavobacteriaceae bacterium | reverse complement strand
GTGTTATATATTTCAAATAAACAAGAATCATTCCGAAAAAACAAAATTTAGACCCAAATTTTAACATTTAATCTAATATATCTTCACTTTTAGCTATGAAATAGATATGGTATCTTTGCAAAACTTTTTAGCAAATAATCTATATGAACACAACGGTATTAGACGTCAATCCAAAAGAAAATATCATCATAAAAGGTGCTAAACTTCATAATCTTAAAGATATTGACGTTGTAATCCCAAGAAATAAGTTAGTCGTTATTACAGGCTTATCTGGTTCTGGGAAGTCTAGTCTTGCCTTTGATACCTTATATGCTGAAGGTCAACGACGCTATGTAGAAAGCTTAAGTAGTTATGCCCGCCAGTTCCTTGGTAGATTACATAAACCAAAAGTTGATTATATAAAAGGTATAGCTCCCGCTATAGCGATTGAGCAAAAGGTTAATTCTACAAACCCAAGATCTACGGTAGGTACGACTACTGAGATTTATGATTATTTAAAATTATTATTTGCAAGAATTGGAAAAACCTATTCTCCCATTTCTGGTGATTTGGTGAAAAAACACCGCACTTCAGATGTTGTAGATTATATTAAAACATTTGAAGAACGTAGTAAATTATTATTGTTGTCACCAATAGTACTTGAAGAAGGTAGAACAATCGAGAACAAGCTTCAAACACTACAGCAACAAGGGTATGCACGTGTAAAAGTTAAAGATGAAGTTTTAAGAATTGACGAAGCACTTAAAGTAAATATCAAAACTACAGAAAACTTATTTCTTGTTGTAGACCGCATTGTTTATCAAGATGATGAAGACTTTCTTAACAGGCTAGCAGATGCCATAGAAACAGCATTTTTTGAAGGGTTAGGAACATGTATTATCCAATCGCTTTCAGATAACACACAAAAAACCTTTAATAATAAGTTTGAATTAGATGGCATGGCGTTCTTAGAACCAAATGCCCATTTATTCAGTTTTAACAATCCTTATGGTGCTTGCCCAAAATGTGAAGGCTATGGAGATGTTATTGGTATTGATGAGGATTTAGTAATTCCAAATACAGCTTTATCCATTTATGAAAATGCTGTTTTTCCATGGAGAGGTGAAAGTATGAGTTGGTATAGAGATCAACTGGTAAACAATTCTCATAAATTTGATTTCCCAATACACAAACCATTTTTTGAACTAAATAAAGAACAAAAAGCTCTTATTTGGTCTGGTAACGACTATTTTGAAGGCTTAGACAGTTTCTTTGCTGAGCTAGAATCAAAAGCCTATAAAATTCAAAATCGCGTAATGCTTTCGCGTTACAGAGGAAAAACAAAATGCAATGTTTGTAGAGGTAAACGCTTAAGAGAAGAAGCTAGCTACGTTAAGATTGCTGACAAAACCATAATGGATTTGGTAGATTTACCTATCGATGAACTTACTGATTTTTTTAATAATCTTAAACTAGACACACATGATATTAATATTGCCAAGCGCTTATTAAAAGAAATTAATACGCGATTAGGATTTTTATCAAACGTAGGCTTAAATTACTTGACCTTAAACCGGAAATCAAATACACTTTCTGGCGGAGAAAGCCAACGTATTAACCTAGCAACATCTTTGGGTAGTAGTTTAGTAGGCTCTATGTACATTTTAGATGAACCGAGTATTGGTCTGCATCCAAAAGACACTGAACGTCTCATTGAAGTCTTAAAATCTCTAAGAGACCTAGGCAATACCGTTATAGTTGTAGAACACGATGAAGATATAATGAGAGCGGCAGACGAAGTTATTGATATAGGGCCAGAAGCTGGTACGTTTGGTGGCGAAGTTGTTGCTACAGGCACCTTTAAAGATATATTAATGTCAGACACTTTGACTGCAAAATATCTCAATGGTCAATTAGAAATTGAAGTCCCTCAAAAAAGAAGAACTTCAAAAAACCATATCGAAGTTGTCGGTGCTAGAGAAAACAATCTAAAAAATATTGATGTTGCTTTTCCTTTAGATGCATTAACTGTGATAACTGGAGTTTCTGGTAGCGGAAAAAGCACATTAGTTAAGAAGTTATTATATCCTGCATTACAGAAAAAATTAACCGGATTTGGTGACAAGCCAGGTCAATTCACAGAATTAAAAGGTAAATTCTCTAATATTGAAAATGTAGAGTTCGTTGACCAAAACCCTATAGGTCGTTCATCGCGATCAAATCCTGTTACTTATATCAAAGCTTACGATGATATAAGAGCACTTTTCGCATCTCAAAAGTTGAGCAAAATACGGAATTACCAGGCAAAGCACTTTAGCTTTAATGTAGATGGTGGACGCTGTGAAACATGTAAAGGCGAAGGTGAAGTTACTATTGAAATGCAATTTATGGCGGATGTGCATTTAACTTGTGATACCTGTAATGGCAAACGTTTTAAAAAAGAAGTCTTAGAGGTTAATTTTGAAAGGAAATCTATTGATGATATTTTAAATATGACTATTGATAATGCGGTAGATTTCTTCAAAACACATGGCCAAACCAAAATAGAAAAGAAGTTGACACCACTTAAAGATGTTGGCTTAGGCTATGTCACTTTAGGTCAATCTTCTTCTACCCTTTCTGGTGGTGAGGCACAACGTATTAAATTGGCTTCATTTTTAGGTAAGGGTTCTCGTGGAAACACAACACTTTTTATCTTTGATGAACCAACGACTGGTCTTCATTTTCACGATATTAAAAAA
>CAZBMY010000031.1:0-11727 GCA_964492855.1 uncultured Flavobacteriaceae bacterium | reverse complement strand
ACTTTTTATCTTTGATGAACCAACGACTGGTCTTCATTTTCACGATATTAAAAAATTATTAAAATCTTTTCAAGCGTTGATAGGAATCGGACATTCTATAATTGTGATTGAACACAATATCGATTTAATAAAATGTGCCGATTATATTATAGATTTAGGTCCTGAAGGCGGAAAAAACGGAGGTCAACTCATTGCTTCAGGAACTCCTGAGGAAATTTGCGGGAATTTGAACTCTGTTACTGCTAAGTATCTGAAGGAGAAATTATAAATAACGCTCTTCAATAATACGGTTATGGTGATTTTCATGACCTGTAATTATATACCCAATAGCACGTACAGAAATTGGAGAACCACTCGCACTACCTATCGATTTTAATTCAGTATCAGAAAACGAATTGAATAGTCCAATAGTCGCATTTCTTACAGTTTTATATTCTTCAACTAAGTCACTAATACTTCGCTCGTTTGCTCTTCCTGCAACGACATAGTCATCTTGTTCAAAACCAGCCAATTCAGTTTTATCTTGTCGTGCAATACGCATGGCTCTATATGAGAAAACACGCTCTGTATCAATAAGATGTAGAAGCATATCTTTCGGTGTCCATTTACCCTCAGCATAAGCATAATTAAGTTTGTTTTCTGGTATATTGGAATAAAAATCAGAAACACTATTCTTATTTAGAACTAGGCTTTCGGCAATAGATTTTGCTGTAGTTGCATTCTCTATATATGGTGTGTAATACGGATTAAATTCTTCTGGAGATAAATTCATTTGGTTTAGATTAGAGTATAAAAATAAAAAAAGCCTTAGCGATTACACTAAGGCTTTAACATTGATTTATAAATGTCTTACAATTCATTAAAAATTGTATGCATTAAGCGTTTCTTATCGTTAATACTCTCTTCTAAAGAAATCATAGTCTCAGTTCTGTAAACACCTTCTATATCATCTAGCATAAAAATAATCTCTTTAGCATGCATAGTATCTTTTGCTCTAATCTTACAAAAAATATTAAACTTTCCTGTGGTAATATGTGCAACAGTTACATATGGTATTTCTGCAATACGCTCTAAAACAAATTTTGTTTGAGATGTGTTTTGAAGAAAAACACCTACATAAGCGATAAATGAATAGCCTAACTTCTTATAGTCTAAAGTTAATGAGGATCCTTTAATGATTCCTGCCTCTTCCATTTTCTTCACTCTTACATGAACAGTACCAGCAGAAATCAATAATTTTTTAGCTATATCTGTGAATGGAATACGCGTATTGTCAATAAGCATATCCAAAATCTGGTGATCTATTTCATCTAATTTGAACTTCGGCATGTCAATTATTTTTTGAATTATATGCAAAAATAAGACATTAACATTGAAAAAAAGAAGCTAAATCATGAAGATATTAAGATTTTATCAAGATTTTACGATTATTTAACATCACGAAAACGATTTCGCATCCTTCCTGTAGCGTATTATTTTCTTGACTTATAACAATGCTATTATTTGCATCGATTTCTTTATGCCCGAAATAAGAATCTAGATTTCCTAATTTTTCAACATACGGTACAAAATCGATACTATTTTCAGTAAGTACTTCTTTGAATTGAATTGCAGCGTCGTAAGAGATTTCTGAATTATTGGACTTGCAATTCCTAATAATCACATCATAAAAGTTTTTTTGATTCTCAGGGATATCAAAATAAGCCGTATAAGCGTTTAAACTTTTATTAGAAATAGCATCCAAACCATAGAACAAAGCTTTAAAGATATACTCTCTAGTAACTTCTCTATCATAATCATTATTATAATGGCCTGCTTCATACAATATTGTCGGTACTCCTAGAGATTGAAAGGTATCGCCAACACAATTTATATTAAAACCATCATCGTAACGCCCTATGCTATTTGGTAAATCTGCTTGAAGCATATTATCTATTACCGCTATAATAGCCATAGCCACCTTGCGTGTTTCTGTAATGGATCTAGATTCATCTTCTGATGGCGATAAAAACGATAAGGTCGCTGAATTACCGGCATTTCCTGCTCCAAAAATAGTTCGTTGACCATGAAGGTTAAAACAGTAATGGGGTTTAAAATCTTCAAAACAAGACTTTAAGACTCTACTCTCTGGTTGCGATAAGTCTTGTGCATCCCGGTTTAAATCTACTTCATTAGCATTTAGTCTCGTATAACGCTTTGCACCATCAGGACTTAAAATAGGTATTACCTGCAGCGTACATTTATCTAAGATAGTAGAAAACTTACCATCACCGACGGCATTAAAAAAGTCAAATAAGGCTTTTGTGGTTGTAGATTCATTGCCGTGCATTTGAGACCAAAGCAATATTTTAGTCGTTCCACGCCCAAATTTTACAGAATAAATAGGCCTATCTTCAACAGAATGACCGACAGTAGAAACATCAAATTTTGAACTTAATTTATCTAAAGGTTGTTCAATATCCGTATTGGTAATATAACGTCCAAATAAAGATTTCTCTTTATAAATATTGTATATATCTGTTAACTGATTTGAGGTCATTTATAAAATTTGAAATACAAAGGTATACAATTGTAAATTTACATTTGTAAACTCGTTATTTAATCAATACTGTTACAAAAGTATACGGTTTATAGTTATCATGTAGATCCAATGCGTTCAAAAATATAAAATTTTTAGATATATTATATACTTGCATATTATATATCTTATTTTCAGAATATTAAATACAATAATTTAAAGCTTTAATACACTTTAAATTTATATTATTTAGTCTTTTTTGTAAAACTTAAAACAACAATTGTTACATTTGTAACGTATTTACACGACAACTATAGTTTACAATGATAAACACCTTGGATTTTACAGAACGATTGCAAAAAGTCATCAAATTTTATGACGAATCTGCATCTAGCTTTGCGGAAAAAATTGGAGTACAGCGTTCTAGTATTTCTCATATTCTTTCTGGAAGAAATAAGCCGAGTTTAGATTTTGTCATGAAAGTACTACATGCCTACCCTGAGGTAGATTTGTATTGGTTAATGAATGGAAAGGGCTCCTTCCCGTCTACTCCAAAACCCAAAGAATTAAAAACGCCTCATTCTCAAACCGAACCTTTAGCTGAGTTTTCGAATAATAAAGACACTTCTGAAGCTTCAAAAATAGAAAAAATCATTATTTTTTATAAAGACGGAAGTTTCAAGAGTTATCAGAATTAAGCGCCATGAAATTTATACCTTTGTGAAATAATCGATTTCGTATGAAACGCCTCTTACTTATTCTCATTTTAGTTCTTGCAACAGGTTGCTACAACATTGAACGTAATTGCCAAGATTATAGAACAGGAGACTTTAAATTTAGTTTTATAGTTGATGGCGAAGAGAAAACAGGCACTTTTAAACGCACTGAAGACTTCAGTATCGATTATTTTGAGAATAAGATAGACTCATCGTCTATTCGATGGATTAATGATTGTGAATTTATTTTAAAAAAACTGAATCCAACCAACACTTCTGATGACGATGCTATACATATGAAAATTCTAACTACAACCGATTCATCATATACATTCGAATATAAATTAGCAATTAAAAAACAGAATAGAGCCACGCGAGTAGAAAAAGGCACGGCCTATAGAATACAGTAAATTATGATAGACTTTTTGTTATCTGCTGATGCCATTATAGCATTATTAACTCTAACATTTTTAGAAATAATCTTGGGTATAGACAATATTGTTTTTATATCTATTGCTGCAAACAAGTTGCCAGAACACCAACGTAATAAAGCTACAAATATTGGGCTTATACTAGCAATGGTGCAACGTATAATACTTTTATTTTTTGTGTCTTTTTTAGTTGGATTAAAAGAACCATTTTATGAATTTCAAAATTCTTGGTTAGAGCTTCATTTAAGTTGGCAAGCCATTATTCTTTTTGCAGGTGGTATGTTCTTAATATATAAAAGCACTTCAGAAATTAGAGAAAAAGTAGAAACACCTTCTCTAGACGAAGCTAATTTAAAGGGTAAAGCTATAGCTTCTTTAAAACAAGCTCTTGTGCAAATACTGATAATTGATTTTATTTTCTCTGTAGATTCTATTTTAACGGCTATAGGAATGACAAACGGTCTTCACCCAAACCCTAATTACAGTTTGGTTTTAATGATTATTGCAGTAGTTATCTCAATTATAGTAATGATAGGGTTTGCGAACCCTATTAGACGTTTTATCGAAAATCATCCTAGTATTCAAATATTAGGATTGGCTTTTTTAATACTCATAGGGTTTATGCTAATGACAGAGGCTGCACATTTATCACATACTCAATTTTTTGGAAACGAAGTTGGAGCAATACCAAAAGGCTACTTATATTTTGCAATAGCATTCTCGCTGTTTGTAGAGTTTTTAAACCAAAAGACTTCTAAAAAGAAGAAGAAGTAAGCCCTATAGCTCTCGCTCTGGAATGGGAATATAAGTGTCGTCTCCAGGAACTTTTGGTAACTCCTTCGATTATCAACATTCTTTAGCGTTTTGAATTTTTTCTTTGCTGCTAGATACAAAATTCCAAAGCAAAAAAATGTTCGTCGTTTAACAGTATATATTAGTTAAAACAAGGACGCTTGTCCAGTATCATCAACATCAGGATTATCCTCTGATTTATTCTCCGATTCGGGTTTTGGTGATGGGTCTAAATCAACTTTAACCTCAGTTTCTGAATCATCTTCAGGCTTTACAATAACTTGCTCTTCATCTATGACTTCTAGTTCATCAGCATGAACTTCTTCTGGCGCTTCAAATGGCAAGGATTCTAAAAGGTTAATTTGATTAATTTTGTCTTTAGTTAACTGATTCCCTAATGCAGATATGCCTTTTACAGCTATAAATTCTTCCAAATTTACTTCCATATTTGGTTTACGATCTTTACCACGTTCCTTAGTAAACTCAACATCTGCCATTGGTCGCCAATCGGTAGATACAATTTCTAATTGCGAATTAGCATGGTCAGAGATAAACGACTCTTCTTTGCCTTCTTGCTCGATTAAAAAACGTTTAACATAGTAACGCTCTTTTTCTCCATCATAGTAAATAGCAGAAATAGGTTTTTTAGGAATCCATTTTTCTAGGACAATCATATCGCTATCAAAATGTGTCGTTAATTCTGGGATAATAGTCTTAACAACTCCTTTTTGGGTAATAACCAACAATCGGTCTTCGCCTCTAAATTCCCCAATTAATTCTCCACGCTCATCAACATTAAGTCTTTGTACCGTGTCGTCAAACCATATTTTACGGGGTTTTAAAGTTGATACGCCTTTTTCCTTGAGTTCAATACGTTTTATTGAATATTTGGTTACTAAGTTACCTTTAGAGGTTCGGGCTTTTATTAGAATATCAGAAAAGTCTAAATCCCATTTCAGTTTTTTAATACTACCGACTTGGCGTAACGAGATTGAAACTACCTCAGCCTCACCATTAGGATTTGCTGAAAAATACCAAAGTTTTGAAGCTTTGCTC
This sequence comes from uncultured Flavobacteriaceae bacterium, assembly GCA_964492855.1. Lineage (GTDB taxonomy): Bacteria > Bacteroidota > Bacteroidia > Flavobacteriales > Flavobacteriaceae > Winogradskyella. The sequence continues at coordinate 6,214 of CAZBMY010000031.1, read as the reverse complement.
CCATTAGTTAAATCGTATTCGCGATCACGTGTCATTGAGGTTACTGCAAAACGCTTAACGTAAGATGGTCCACTTTTTCCATCACGATAAATAAGATTGTATATCGTACGCTTATCCTTCTTTTTGAAAACAGCAACGTGGATGATATTTTTACCGATAAAGGTTTTAGAATCCACTTTTGTGACCATCATCTTGCCATCTTCGGTAAATGCAATGATATCATCTATATCACTACAATCACAGACATATTCGTCACGACGTAATGATGTACCTATAAATCCTTCTTCTCTATTGACGTATAGTTTTGTGTTACGAATAACCACTTTTGATGCATCTACATCGTCAAATATTCTGATTTCGGTTTTACGTTCTTTTCCTTCGCCATACTCTTTCTTTAAACGCTCAAAGTAAGCAATCGCATAATCGATAAGGTTAGCCAAATGATGCTTAACTTCTGCAATTTGTTCTTCTAAAGCATCAATCTTTTGTTGCGCCTTATCGATATCAAATTTAGAAATACGTTTAATTCGGATTTCTGTTAAACGTGTAATATCATCAACAGTGATTTTACGTTTCAGATGCTTTATATGAGGTTGTAAACCTTTGTCAATAGCACTAATAACGCCATCCCAAGTTTCTTCTTCTTCAATATCTCGGTAGATACGGTTTTCGATAAAAATACGCTCTAAAGACGCAAAATGCCATTGTTCTTCGAGTTCTCCTAATTTGATTTCTAGCTCAGATTTTAAGAGCTGAACCGTATTATCTGTCGAACGTCGTAACATTTCGGTAACGCCAATAAACAAAGGCTTATTATCTTCAATAACACAACCTAAGGGCGAAATAGATGTTTCACAACTTGTAAAAGCATATAATGCATCAATGGTTTTATCTGGCGAAATTCCAGAAGGCAAATGCACCAAGATTTCTACCTCAGCAGCCGTATTGTCTTCAATCTTCTTTATCTTAATCTTTCCTTTATCATTGGCTTTAAGGATAGAGTCTATAAGTGATTGTGTGGTTGTGCTAAACGGAATCTCTGTAATAACTAATGTGTTTTTACTATGATGCGAAATTTTTGCACGTACACGAACTTTACCACCACGATTACCATCATTATAATTAGTAAAGTCAGCTATACCAGCCGTTGGAAAATCTGGAAGAATAGTAAATCGTTTTCCTTTTAAGTGTTTTATAGAGGCATCTATGAGTTCTATAAAATTATGAGGCAATATTTTTGTCGATAAACCTACTGCAATTCCTTCTCCGCCTTGGGCTAATAAAAGCGGAAACATTACTGGTAAATTTATAGGTTCTTTACGACGACCATCATAAGATTGTTGCCATTCTGTGATTTTTGGATTATAAACAACATCCAAACCAAATTTAGAAATACGAGCCTCTATGTAACGTGACGCTGCTGCCCTATCTCCTGTTAAAATATTCCCCCAGTTTCCTTGGGTATCAATGAGTAAATCTTTCTGCCCAATTTGCACCATAGCGTCAGCAATACTAGCATCGCCGTGCGGGTGGTATTGCATGGTGTGACCAACAATGTTAGCGACTTTGTTATAACGACCATCATCTAAATCTTTCATGGAATGCATGATACGACGCTGTACAGGCTTAAAACCATCTTCGATTGCTGGTACAGCACGCTCTAAGATTACGTAAGATGCGTAATCTAAAAACCAGTCCTTATACATACCAGTAACCTTAGTAATGGTTTCCTGAGGCTCTAGGTTTTCTCCTGAAGGTAATTCTTCTTCGTGTTCGTATTCGTTGTTTTCTTCGCTCATGTACTTTTGAACCTCTTATTTTTTCTTTTTAATTGAACCTTTAATCATTTGCATTGCAAATATCATTAAGGAAATAGACCCAATTCCGAAATAAACATTACTGTTTTCTTTAAATCCTAAATCATCATAATTTAATTGCGTAAACCAAAAAATTAAAATGATTACAAATAGTATTGTGATTGCGTTAAATACTAATGCTGCTGTTTTCATAAGTCTTCAATTACGTCTAATTCTACCTTAAGATTATTAATAATAAACTCTTGGCGGGTTGGTGTATTTTTTCCCATATAAAAAGACAACATCTCTTCTATAGACATATCTTTATCTAACATCACAGGGTCTAATCGAATATCATCCCCAATAAAATGCTTAAACTCATCTGGCGAAATTTCACCCAAACCTTTAAATCGTGTGATTTCTGGTTTTGGTTTTAATTTTTCTATAGCATTTACACGTTCCTCTTCAGAATAGCAATAAATCGTTTCCTTCTTATTACGAACTCTAAATAATGGCGTTTGTAATATGTACAAATGCCCTTCTTTTATAACTTCTGGGAAGAATTGTAAAAAGAACGTAATTAACAACAAACGGATATGCATACCGTCGACATCAGCATCTGTTGCAATAACGATGTTATTATATCTTAAATCTTCTAGCGATTCTTCTATGTTTAATGCGGCTTGCAACAAGTTGAATTCTTCGTTCTCGTAAACTATCTTTTTGCTCAAACCATATGAGTTTAAAGGCTTCCCTTTTAAACTAAATACGGCTTGTGTGTTAACGTCACGAGATTTTGTGATACTACCAGATGCAGAATCTCCCTCAGTAATAAATAAAGTTGACTCTAAACTACGTTCGTTTTTAGTATCTCCAAAATGAACACGACAATCACGTAGCTTCTTGTTATGAAGACTTGCTTTCTTTGCTCTGTCTTTTGCTAGTTTACGTATACCAGATAATTCTTTACGCTCGCGTTCAGCTTGCATTATTTTACGCTGAATCTTCTCTGCCGTATCTGGGTTTTTATGCAAATAGTTATCAAAATAGGTTTTGACAAAATCATTGATATACGTTCTTACGGTTGGCAAATCGCCACCCATGTCAGTAGAACCTAGTTTAGTTTTAGTCTGACTCTCAAAAACAGGCTCCATGACTTTTATCGCAATGGCAGACACGACAGATTTTCTAATATCTGAAGCGTCATAGTTTTTCCCATAAAATTCACGTACTGTTTTTACTAAAGATTCTCTAAAAGCTGCTAAGTGCGTTCCACCTTGTGTGGTGTTCTGTCCGTTTACAAAAGAGTGATACTCTTCGCTATACTGTGTTTTACTATGCGTAATTGCTATTTCGATATCATCTCCACGCAAATGAATGATTGGATATAGTAAATCTGATTCACTAATGTTTTCAGATAATAAATCTTTAAGTCCATTTTCTGAATAGTATTTTTCGCCATTAAATACTATGGTCAATCCAGGATTGAGGTACACATAGTTTTTAAGCATCTTTACCACATATTCACTGCGGTATTTAAATTTCTTAAAAATAGTATCATCCGGAATAAAAGACACTTTCGTTCCTTTTCGTCTAGACGTATCGTCTAGCATATCTTGGTTGGTCAATTCGCCTTGAGCAAACTCCGCAGAAGCTGATTTTCCGTCTCTAGTAGATTCTACTCGAAAATAATTAGATAATGCATTTACCGCTTTAGTACCAACACCATTAAGACCAACCGATTTTTTAAAGGCTTTAGAGTCGTATTTTCCACCAGTATTCATCTTAGATACAACATCTACAACTTTACCTAAAGGAATACCACGACCATAATCTCTAACAATGACCTTTTCACCTTGAATAGATATTTCTATAGTTTTACCGGCTCCCATTACAAATTCATCAATAGAATTATCGAGAACTTCTTTCAGTAAAATATAAATACCATCATCCGGGGAAGACCCATCTCCCAACTTACCGATATACATACCTGGACGCATACGGATGTGTTCTTTCCAGTCTAGCGAGCGTATATTATCTTCGGTATATTTGGTCTGTTCAGCCATAAAATCAGAAAACTTTGATGAAAGGTTAAATATAGCATTATGACTTAAAAAATGAAATACGATTTTTGGAAAGTAATTAACAATAAAAAGCCAATGTTGTTGAGAACATTGGCTTTAAATGATTAGACAAATAATTGATTGATGATAGTTCAAATATAAACCCTAATTTGTATCATTTTGGTTAACAAGCGTTAACGTGTGTTAAGCTTACTTATTAAAAGTTCTTAACCGTAAACCCAAAGGTTAAAAACTCATCTTGCTCCTCTTGGCCTTGTATAACAATACTTTCAAAAGTTCTTAAATAATTTACTTTAAAGTTCAGGTATTTCCATATCGGAAACTCTGCAGAGAGGTCTGCCTGCCAACGGTAATTGTCACTATCTTCTAATGATGGCTGATAATAACTCTGATGTTTAAGAATCATCTTTTTCTTAAAGAGTTCATATTTTCCACTTAACCAAATGGTGCTTCGAAAGGTATTGATAGAACGACTTCCGTTAAACTGCGCTTTATTAAACATGCTTTGTCTAAAATCTGTATCCTCATATTCAAAAGTCAAAGACGCTTTTAGCCAGTTTTTATCACCTTGTATAATTTGATATGTTGCCCCAGCACCAAACAAATAACGTTGTGCTATTTCTCGTCTAAAGTTGGTGCTTAGAAAACCTAAAACTTGTGGATATAAACGTTTTTCTGGATTAAAATATAAGAAGTTAAGGCTCAGAAAATCGGAGTCTGCTTTATCTTTGTTAAAGGCTTGATACACATAAGAATTTGTGTTTTTAAACACCCATTTTTTCCAAGGTTTAATACTAAAGTCTGTACGACCTCTAAGAATTAAGGTTTCTACATTACCAGATTGCCATAACCCCGTAAAAGATAAACTTGCTTTAACCTTAAGTGAGTCACTCTCATTGATTTGAGCAGAGACAAAAATGGGAAGAATTAATATATAGAGAATGTATTTTTTCATACTACACTGTACTATTTGTGAACTCTTATACTTTTTATAAAATTCGTCATTTCGAGTGTGTTTTTCGATTGAAATGAGAGAAATCTGTATCGAGAAATAGAATTTTAAGACTTACTTGTTCTCGATACGATTTTTCTCTCGAAAACTTTCGAGATTAAAATCACTCGAACTGACGTTAAACTAAATTTTATAATTTAAAAACTTTCAATTTTTTATTGGTCATTACAACATTACTATTTTCGACCAGCTCAGACTGACATGGCGGTATACGTTTGTCTAAAAATCTAAAAGTCTAACTATCTAACTATCTAACTATCTAAACTACACATTAAACAAGAAATGCATCACATCGCCATCTTTAACGACATAATTCTTTCCTTCAACACGCATTTTACCAGCTTCTTTAACTTTAGATTCGCTACCGTAAGTTACATAGTCGTCATAAGCAATAACTTCGGCACGGATAAATCCTTTTTCAAAATCGGTATGAATCACACCTGCTGCTTGTGGTCCTGTGGCACCAATATTTACGGTCCACGCACGCACTTCTTTAACTCCAGCAGTGAAATAGGTTTGCTGGTTTAATAACTTGTAAGCCGAACGAATGAGCTTTGCAGACCCAGGCTCATCTAAGCCTATATCAGCTAAAAATAGTTGACGCTCTTCATAATCATCCAATTCATTGATGTCGGCTTCTGTACCCACAGCAAGTACCAACACCTCTGCATTTTCGTCCTTAACAGTTTCTCTAACTTTTTCCACGTACGCATTACCTGTCGTTGCAGCAGCTTCGTCCACATTACAAACATACATTACTGGTTTGTCAGTGATAAACTGTGATGGCTTTACGTAGTCGGCATAATCTTCGTCCGAAAATTCTAAAGCACGTACAGAAGTCCCTGCTTCTAATGCTGTCTTTACTTTTAGCAAAATAGCTTCTTCGGCTTGGGCTTCTTTATTACCCGTTTTAGCAGCACGCTTAACTTTATCTAACTTCTTTTCTACAGTCTCTAAATCTTTTAACTGTAGCTCCATATCAATGGTTTCTTTATCTCTAATAGGATCTACAGAACCATCAACATGCACAATATTATCATTATCAAAACAACGCAATACATGCAAAATAGCATCGGTTTCTCTAATGTTGGCTAAGAACTGGTTGCCCAAACCTTCGCCTTTACTCGCCCCTTTTACCAAACCAGCAATATCTACAATCTCTACAGTTGCTGGTACCACTTTCTCTGGGTTTACTAACTCTTCTAACTTAGACAAACGTGGATCTGGCACATTAACCACACCAATATTTGGTTCTATAGTACAAAACGGAAAGTTTGCACTTTGCGCTTTTGCATTAGATAAACAATTAAATAATGTTGATT
>CAZBMY010000030.1:5674-14582 GCA_964492855.1 uncultured Flavobacteriaceae bacterium | reverse complement strand
ACTCTATTTACAACATTCGCTTTATTGTTTATTGCAATAACTATTAATGCTCAAAACACGATTTCGCTTTCGGATTTTGAAAGTATGAACAATACCAGATGGGAAGGTACATTAACTTACAAAGACTACCAATCTGGGAAACAAGAAACCATTGATGCCACCATGCAATTTAAAATTAAAGGTGATAAACTCATAAGAAACATACAGTACACCTATGAACCTAACAAAAACAATAAGTCAACGGTTAAAATCAAAAAAAACGGTACCTATTTCGGAAATGAGAAAGTGCTAAATTTTACAGAAGAAAACGGAACTAAAATTCTCATAACAACCTACAAAAGTAGAGATAATGGTAAAAAGGCTGATATATTCATCACGCATACTTTAACAGACTCAACATATACTGTTACAAAAGAAGTGTCTTATCTAGATAGTGAAGAAAAATTTGTAAGAAACATCTATAGCTACACTAAACTTTAAGAAAAGAAACCATGAAAAATCATAAATCAATTCTCTTTCTAATCGCAGTCTTACTTATAACAAGTTGTGTGCAAGAGACGCATCTTAAGACTATAAATTTTAAAGTAGATATGAGAGGTTTAGACACTATTAATAATCCTGGCGTAAGAGGTCAGTTTACAAGTCCTGCTTGGAAAGAATTAATTCCGCTTACAGATGAAAATAATGATAGCATTTACGAAGCAAAAGTTGAATTTCAAGCAGCGCAATACGATATCAAATTCAAATTTGTGAATGATGGTGAATACGAATTAAAAAATCAGCCAAATCGCTCAATAAAATTTGAATATGAGTCAGAAAACTTCACTTATCAAGGGACTTACAATAATCCTGAAGCAAAAACCACAAAAAATAATTATTAAGATGAAAAAAATAAGCCTATTGCTAATACTTGTAGGATTTACAGGTCTAGCACAAATCAAAGGAAACCAAGATGTAGAAACTCGAACATTTCCATTTGAAAATGTAGAAACTATAAAAATAGATTTATACGCTAATATTACTATTGACAATTCTGCAGCCGAAGGTCTAGAAATTACGGCAGAGTCTAACCTATTTAAATACATTGACACAGAAATTGTAGATGGCACCATTCATTTTAGTCAACTAAAATGGATTCAGCCTACTCAAAAAATTAGCATCAAAATAGGTGCACCTAATCTAAAACGTGTAGTCCATGATACACACGACAAAACAATTATTACCAATGTAAATAACGAGATTTTAAGAGTTAATGCCAACATTGGTAAGGTAATCATAGAAGGAAAAACAGAAGAGCTGCGTCTGGGTACAGAAAGAGGTCACATAGATGCTTCAAACATAGAAGCTGAAAAGGTTTTTGTAAATCTTTGGGATTCTGGGACTATAAAAGTTAATCCAATACAATACTTATGGGCAGATGTTTCAAATGATGGAAAACTACTTTATACACAACTACCAAAAGACAACAACATAAAAACAAAGTCTGGCGGTATAGTAGAATCTTCTTTAAACTACAAAATGAAAAAAGAGGATATTAAATGGATAGCATTTAAAATTAAAAATAACTCTAAAAATAGAAATCATTTTATAGTTAAAGGTCCAAAAGCAGACGGACGTTATTTTGGTTATGGTTTTCCTATGATGCCTTACTCAAAACGAAAAGAAAAATGGTCTGTTGGTACAAAAATTTATAAGCAGACTAAATTTGGCTTAAAAAAATTATTAGTTATTATCACGGCTGAAGATGAGGGTAAAGTCGTAAATTTATTTTAAAATTAAACCATTTGCATCGTTATAGATATTGCTATAAATTAATTAGTTATTATTACAGATATCTAAACTTAAGGCTAAGTTAATTATCAATATTTTAAATATTAAAACCATCGTAACAATGATGGTTTTTTTATATTTAGAACCAAAGATATATAATATGCTTACAAAATCTAATAAAGCCCAATTACGAAGTACCATATTTAGACACTTAGATGGTATTGCTACAGCAACCACAGCCTTAAGCCTTCATAAAAAGGGCGTGTTAGATTATCTCTTAGAACATAGTACTTGTGAACTTTCAGATTTGAGTAATGCATTTAATGCAAACAAAGGCTATCTCAATGTGGCCTTACGCGTGTTATGCTCTCAAAATTGGTTAAATCAGAATATTGATACAAATAAAAAAAGTATTACATATTCTATAAATAAAAACAGTAAAACAGCTTTTGAGTTAGTGCCCTTGTATGAAGAAGCTGTAAAATCTTTACAATACTCTAACCAGTTTGCTACAGATAAAGTCATTGGCGCAGACGCTTTTATTAGTCTTGAGCGTGTCTTTAAAAACATAACAGACAATTATAATTTAAACATAACAGATGAAGAATCTATAGCGTTTCAGATTTTAAAACATATAGAAGGTGTTGCAATTGGTCCTGTAATTGTCTTACTAGGTGTAAATGGTTTATTTCATAAATACTTTATGGAGGCATCATTTACAGCTGAAGAGTATCATAAAGATCCTGAAAGTTTTAAAAAAATATTAGATTTCTTATCACATTTGGGTTGGTTTGCAAAAAAGAAGAACACATATAAATTTACAGAACAAGGTTTGTTTTTTGCAAAGCGTGCTAGTGCTTACGGAGTAACAGTATCCTACATTCCTACATTTTTACAACTCGATGAGCTTATTTTTGGGAATCCTTTAGTTTTAAAAACAGCTTCTCCTGAAGATCCAGAAAAACATGTTCATAGAGAAATGAATGTTTGGGGAAGTGGCGGTGCGCACAGCACATATTTTAGGGTTATCGATGAAGTTATCATAGACTTGTTTAATCGTCCTATTGATGAACAACCTAAAGGTATTTTAGATATGGGTTGCGGCAACGGAGCGTTTATAGAGCATATTTTCAACGTCATAGATAAGCAAACGCTTAGAGGTAAGCATTTAGATGAACATCCGCTACTGCTTGTAGGTGCTGACTTTAATAAAGCAGCATTAAAAGTAACACGAGCTAACTTAATTAAAGCAGATATATGGGCAAAAGTAATTTGGGGAGATATCGGCAGGCCAGATTTACTAGCCTTAGACCTAAAAGAAGATTATAACATTGAGTTACTAGACTTACTTAATGTTCGTACATTTTTAGATCATAATCGTATTTGGGAGGCTCCTAAAACACCATTAGAGCGCACAAGCAAATCTACAGGAGCTTACGCATTTAAGGGCAACCATCTATCAAATGATGATGTAGAAGCGTCTTTATTAGAACATATGAAAAAATGGAAGCCCTATGTCGAAAAATTTGGACTTCTAATTATAGAATTACACACCATTAACCCTGAGTTAGCGTCAAAAAACATAGGTAAAACAGCGGTTACCGCTTACGATGCAACACATGGTTTTAGCGATCAGTATATTTTAGAAGTTGATGTTTTTAGAACTATTTCTAAACAAGCAGGATTGTTTCCTGTTGATGCGCATTTTGCAAGATTTCCAAATAATGAATTAGCGACTGTGAGTATTAATTTGCTAAAAGGTGACTAAAACGTCATATCAATATTTTAATTAAACCTTTGGTAGATTGATGAGTCCTAAAGTTACTTTCACTTACAAAAAAACAGCTATTTACATTGTTGAATTTTTATATATTTAGGCTATTATAACTAAAAACAACTAACTATGTTAAGAACCAATTATAATGATTTAGCCTTATTTATCCTCCGTATAGGCTTTGGTGGCATGATGTTAATTAGACACGGCATACCAAAGCTAGACAAGCTTTCTGACCCATCGGGGTTTCCTGATCCTTTGGGTGTTGGGTCTACAATATCACTAATACTTTGTCTCCTAGGTGAATTTTTAGCTCCAGTGCTTATCATTATTGGATTAAAAACTAAGATGGCCTCAGTACCTGCTATTATAACTATGGGTGTTGCTGCTTTTATAGTGCATGGTAGTGATCCTTTAGCTAAAAAAGAAATGGCATTATTATACTTTTTTGCATTTATAGTCATATTCTTAGCAGGACCAGGAAAATTTTCTGTTGATGGCAGAAAAGGACGCTAGTTTTTAATACTATTTAAGTATAAATAAATGTTTGTCATGAGTTGTAGCGTGTTTGTCGAAATTCGTTGCAACTCATTGTCATTTATTAGAGTTTAGCTTAAACTTTAAAACAAACCAAATGAAAACAAGAGGAATTATAATTATAATATGTTTATTTTTATTCAGCTCGTGTATTGTAAAATCGTTAAACCCTTTCTTTACAAAAGAATCTATCGAATTTCAGAAAGCACTTTTAGGTAAATGGGAAGGCAAAAATAAATCGACATGGGATGTTATTCGAATAAAAGACATATATGAACAGGAAAAAAAAGATTCAACATTTAATCCATCAAAAGAAATGCTAGACTTTTATAAAAACTATAAAGATGCATATTATATAAGTTTCTTAAAGGAAGGAGACAAAGATGTCGAAGATGGTGAAATATTTGTTGCTGTTCCGTTTAGAGTTAAAGAAGAAATTTTAATTGATTTTATTCCATATAGCTTAGCAGGGTTTGGAAGTAGTGATTTATTCGAAAATCATCTTTTAAAAACGCACTCTTTAGCAAAATTAGAAGTGTTAGATACAGAAAAAATAAAATTAACTTGGTTAGACAATAGTAAAATCAGTGACTTGTATGAGCAAAATAAGATACGTCTAAAACGCGAAATCGTTGGCATCAATAGCGAAGACTCTGACTATGTACTCTCTGCATCATCAGAAGAGCTATATAAATTTTTAGAAAAATACATTTCTTCTGACATAGAAGATAAATGGGCATCTGACACCAAATACACATTAACTCTTACAGGTGATTACGAAACCACTTTTAATGACTTATTTTCAAACTAACAAACCACATTTAATTAAACGATTTATTATATGTTAAATACATATATTCAGAAAATCAACTTTAACCACAGACCTTTAGTGTTTAATACTATTCTGTGGTTATTGGCTTTTATAATTTTCCTTTTTATTTTTTCTAAAGGAAAAGCACCAATCACAATAGACTATATTTATACATCTCTATTTTTAATACTTCTTAGTATTCCTGTAATTATTAATTTTTACATCTTAATACCTAGGTTCTTAAAACGTGAGTACTATTTATTATACAGTTCGATATTCTTATTACTTTTATTAAGTTCTGCTTTTATAAAAAACTTGTTTTTTGACGATATTTTAGATATTCTATTTCCTAATTATTTTTTTGTATCCTACCTTTCTAATTTCAACATTTATTTAACTTATACTATTTTTCTAGTTGCAACGACTCTATTTAAATTGGCTGAAGATTGGTTTTATTTTAATACGCATCAAAACAAAGTATTAAAACTTCAAAATCAGCAAATACAAACACAATTGTCTGCCCTTCGCTCGCAAATAAATCCGCATTTCTTATTTAATTCATTGAATGTAATTTATGCAATGGCTCTTGAAAAAAAAGGCAATATAACGTCAGCAATAATAGAGCTTTCAGAAGTCTTACGATACGTTATATATGATTCGGACACAGAGCGCGTAGCCTTAAAAGATGAATTAAAACTCATTAAAAACTATATATCCTTTCAGAAATACCGAGGGCAATCAGAAAATAAAGTCTCTTTAAATATTGACATTGCAGATGAAAATTATAAAATTTACCCGATGCTTTTACTTCCGCTTTTAGAGAATAGCTATAAGTACGGTTTTTCTGGTAGTGATGCTTCAGAAGAAATAAGAATAGATATAAAACAAAGTGGTATAAATTTTAGTTTCAAAATTCATAATCTTAAATTGAATTTTAATCAAAACTTAGATGCAAAATATTCTGGGGTCGGATTAGAAAATTTACGACGTAATCTAAGTTTAGTATATCCAAATAACCATAGTTTTACAATTAATGAGACTAGCACTAGTTTTACAGTAACAATAGATATTACAGATGAACAATAAAGCAATATCTTGTCTTATTGTAGATGACGAATTATCATCTCAAAACGTTTTACAACACTTTATAGCTCAGACAGAAGTTTTGGAGCTAAAACAAACCTGTAACAATGCGCAAGAGGCTTTTAAGTTCTTACAATTAAATACTGGTATAGATTTGTTATTCTTAGATATAAATATGCCCCAACAGTCGGGTTTAGACTTCTATAAAAGCTTAAAACATCCTCCAGCGGTAATTTTTACTACAGCTTACCCACAATACGCTATTGATGGTTTTGAAGTAAATGCAATAGATTACTTGCTAAAACCGATAGCTTATGAGCGTTTTTTAACAGCGATTAATAAAGTCTTAAATGAGAAAGCACTTGAGCCAAAACAAGATTTCCTGATTCTAAAAGAGAATAAGGCCTTACATAAAGTCTTCTTCTCAGATATTAACGTTATTGAAGCCTTTGGAGATTATGTAAAAGTGCATTTAGAAGATAAAACCATAGTAACACACAGCACATTTTCAGGGTTTATTAAGCAATTACCAACTCATTTTATTAGAATTCACAAATCGTTTAGTATCAATTTAAATAAGATGAATCACCTCTCAGGTAATCAAATTACCGTAGATTCGCATAACGTCCCGATTGGACAAACTTATAAAGCACAAGTTTTAAAAGCTTTAAATCTATAGCATGAAAGCAGCCACAATCGTCACCATAAAAAAGGAATTACAACATCTTCCAAAGGAAGATTTATTGCAATTATGTTTACGATTAGGACGATTTAAGAAAGAAAACAAGGAGTTACTTACGTATTTACTCTTTCAGGCACACGACGAAGAAAGCTATATTGAAAGTATTAAAGAAACCTTAGACGAATATTTTGAAAGTATGAATACGGATAGTTATTTCTACATGAAAAAAACCATCCGAAAAATATTAAGACTTATAAAAACTTACAGTCGTTATAGCATTACTAAAACTACTGAAGTAGAACTTCTCCTCTACTTTTGTCAACGATTAAATGAGCTTAAACCTAATATTCACCGAAACCGAACACTTGATAATCTCTACCAAAGACAGATTATAGCTATGGAGAAGAAAATCGCTGCATTCCATGAAGATTTGCAGTACGATTACCGTATACAATTAGAGCAATTATAATTAAGCTTTTTTAAGAAATTGTCACTTAAAAATTGATTAATTTAGCACCTCAAATTTTGATTCGCATAACATGAAAAATACTGCATTATCTGCAACACACGAAGCTTTAGGTGCAAAGATGGTTCCTTTTGCTGGTTACAATATGCCTGTTCAATACGAAGGTGTAAACATAGAACACGAAACCGTTAGACAAGCCGTTGGTGTGTTTGATGTCTCTCATATGGGAGAGTTTTTAATCGAAGGGCCTAATGCCTTAGATTTAATTCAGAAAGTATCGAGTAATGACGCTTCAAAATTAGACATAGGTAAAGCACAATACAGTTGCTTACCAAATGATGATGGCGGAATTGTGGATGATTTAATCATCTACAAGATTAAGGAGGAAACTTATCTTCTTGTTGTGAATGCAAGTAATATAGAAAAGGATTGGAACTGGATTTCCTCAAAAAACGATGTTGGTGCAGAAATGCGCGACATAAGCGAAGACTATTCGTTATTAGCTATCCAAGGTCCAAAAGCCGTTGAAGCTATGCAATCGTTATCTAGCCACGATTTATCTGAAATTAACTTCTACAATTTTGTAGTTGGTGATTTTGCAGGCATAGAACATGTTATTATTTCTGCAACTGGTTATACCGGTAGTGGTGGTTTTGAGATTTATTGTAAGAATTCCGAAGTGAAACAAATTTGGGATAAAGTCTTAGAAGCTGGTGCAGATTTTGGTATAAAACCTATCGGTTTAGCAGCTAGAGATACATTACGTTTAGAAATGGGCTATTGTCTTTATGGGAATGATATAGACGACACCACGTCTCCTATTGAAGCTGGTCTAAGTTGGGTGTGCAAATTCAATAAAGAATTTACAAATAGTGAAGCACTACAAGCTGAAAAAGAACGCAAACCAGAAAATAGATTGGTTGCTTTTAAGATGGATGAACGCGGAATCCCACGTCATGGCTATGACATCGTCGATGGTTCTGGAAAAACAATTGGGCGTGTAACTTCAGGGACTATGAGTCCTAGTCTTGGCATAGGTATTGGTCTAGGTTATGTACCACGTATTTTTGCTTCTGCGGATAGTAAAATCAATATCCAGGTGCGTAAAAAAGCAATACCTGCTACTGTAGTAAAATTGCCATTTTATAAAAGCTAAAATAGCATTCTGTGCGTTGTAAGATTAATGAAGAAGCAAGAGCAGAAACACAAAATACTTATACTTGGCGTTAGTGGCTATTTAGGTAGCGCTATTTATTCAGAATTGTGCAGCTATTTTAGAACATACGGCACTTATTTTTCCCCTAAAAAGAAATTTGAACATAATCATCAGTTCTTTCAGTATGATGTAGAGAACGATGATGTCTATGACATACTTCAAGTTACAAAACCAGATATAATAATATCGGCACTAAGAGGAAATTTTCATGCGCAGACTATTGCACATACGCACATTGTAGAATATGCTATAGAAAATCAAACAAAAATTATATTCTTGTCATCCGCAAATGCTTTTGATGCCTATAGCAAATATCCAAGTTATGAAACCGATAAGACGCTAAGTCATAGTATTTATGGACATTTTAAAATAAAAATTGAGAATATGTTGCTGCGCATGCCAAAGCGACAAATAGCAATACTAAGGTTGCCTATGGTTTTTGGAACAAACTGCCCAAGAATTCAAGAAATAAAACAAGCTATTTCTGATAAAGAGGCTGTAGAAACATTTCCTAATTTAATAATGAATGTAACCTTAGACAAAAAGGTAACACAACAAATTCATTATAT
>CAZBMY010000030.1:0-5574 GCA_964492855.1 uncultured Flavobacteriaceae bacterium | reverse complement strand
AAAGATTGTTTTAGTGCCATGAGTCGCATCGCTTTTGAGTGCGAGGCGCTTGGTCATCATCCTGATTGGACAAACGTTTACAATGTTCTTAAAATCTCATTAACAACTCATGATGCAGATGGTGTTACAGAAAAAGATTTTGAGCTTGCTAAAGCAATTGATTATATAGTAGAGCCTGAGGAGTAATTTGGTTTTTAAAGCCCACATATTTTTTTAAATTTGTCTGTCGCCAAAAAATGATGGTAGCATTACTTTTTTTAACTTTTTAACTACAAACTATGGGAAGAGCTTTCGAATTTAGAAAAGCACGTAAAATGAAGCGTTGGTCTGCAATGAGTAAAGCATTTACACGTATTGGTAAAGATATTGTAATGGCCGTAAAAGAAGGTGGACCACACCCAGAAAGCAACGCACGTTTGCGTGCCGTTATACAAAATGCTAAAGCTGTAAACATGCCTAAAGCCAATGTAGAACGCGCCATAAAAAAAGCAAGTGAAAAAGGACAAGGTGATTATAAAGAAGTTCTTTTTGAAGGTTATGCGCAACACGGAATTGCTGTACTTGTAGAAACTGCTACAGATAACAATACGCGTACAGTTGCTAATGTACGTAGCTATTTTAATAAAACCGATGGCAGTTTGGGCACGTCTGGTTCTGTCGTTTTTATGTTTGACCATACCTGTAACTTTAAGATTATTGGTGAGGAACTAGATTTAGAAGAATTAGAATTGGAACTTATAGATTTTGGTGTTGAAGAAATTTTTGAAGACATTGATGAAGATGCAGATGGTAATGAACAAAAGAGCATAATGATTTATGCACCGTTTGAGAGTTTTGGAAATATACAATCCTATTTAGAAGAAAATAGTATTGAAATTATTTCGTCAGGGTTTGAACGTATTCCGCAAGTCACTAAACCACTTACACCAGAGCAAGCTCTAGATGTAGAAAAACTACTAGAAAAACTTGAAGAGGATGATGATGTGCAAAACGTCTATCATACTATGGAAGAGTCTTCTGATAATTAAGTTATAACTCATTTTAAGATTAAAGGCATTCAATATATTTATTGAATGCCTTTTTTTGTAGCTTTAAATCATGAAAGAAGTACTGACAAAATTTTATACCGCATTTACGAATCTAGATGCAGAAACTATGGCAAAGTGTTATCATAGCGACATTGTTTTTAAAGACCCCGCTTTTGGTGTTTTAAAAGGTGAACAAGCAAAGAATATGTGGCGGATGCTTTGCACATCTCAGAAAGGAAAGGATTTTACAATTACATTTTCTAATATTGAAGCTAATGAGCATATTGGTTCAGCTAAATGGGAAGCAAAATACAACTTCAGTAAAACAGGAAGATTTGTGCATAACAAAATCTCAGCTCAATTTGAATTTAAAGATGGTCTAATAATAAAACATACTGACACCTTTAACCTTCATAAATGGGCGACTCAAGCTTTAGGGTTTAAAGGCAGACTCATCGGGGGAACCCATTTTTTTAGAAATAAGCTTCAGTCGCAAACCAATCGGTTACTTTCTAAATTTGAATCTGACAAGTGATTTTTTAACACTCGTTAACTAACAGTGTAAAATCATATTGCTTATCTTGTTTGCGTATTCCACTCTGAATACTTTTAAAAATTTACTAATCAAATTTATAATTATGAGAATGACATCAATCAAAGCCATTAAGCTTTTTGCTATGGCTTTACTTTTGTGTGCTTTTGTAATGCCACAAAATGTTAACGCACAACGCAAAAAGCGAAAGAAAGACAAAACGGAAACTCCTGCTCCTCCAAAACCCCCTAAGAAAAAAGAAAAATCTATAAAAGATCTTACAAAATCTAGTAAAAAGATTGAAGGGTTGTTTACTGTCTATGAAGATACTATAACAGGTGCATTGCAAATGGTTGTAAATGCAAATCAATTAGGCAAAGAATACATCTATTTTAGTCAAGTATCTAACGGAAGTACAGATGCAGGTTTGTATAGAGGTGCATACGGAGGCTCTAAAGTTTTTAAAATTAATAAGCACTTTAATAAATTAGAATTTGAAGGTCAAAATACGTCTTTCTACTTTGATGAAAGTAATGCTATTTCGCGTTCTAAAGATGCGAATGTTACGAACGGTAAAATGGCATCACTAAAAATTGAAGCTCATGATAAAGATACCGGAGAATACTTGATTAAAGCAGATGGCATATTTTTAAGAGAAACACTACGACAACTTAAACGTCCAAGATTTCCTGGTCAGTCACCATTTGCATTTAGTTTGGGAAATTTAGACAAGAGTAAAACAGTTGTAAAAGCAATAAATAATTATGATGACAATACCAATCTAGAAGTTGAATATGTATATTCTAAACCTTCTGTTTTAAATGGTGGTTCTGCAGCTATAGCTGATGGGAGAAACGTGAGCGTGCAAGTCTTTCATAGTTTTATTGCCATGCCAGACAATGATTATGAAATTCTTTTAGACGACCCACGTGTCGGATTTTTTACAACACAAGTAGAAGACCAAACAGCCACAAGTTCAACACCATATAGAGATTTAGTACACCGTTGGAATCTTAAAAAGAAAGACCCTAATGCTGCAATCTCAGAGCCTGTAAAACCTATAACGTGGTGGATGGAAAATTCTACACCAGTCGAATGGAGAGAAACTATTAGGCAAGGTGTTTTAGAATGGAATAAAGCGTTTGAGAAAGCAGGATTTAAAAATGCAATGGTTGTTAAAATGCAACCAGATGACGCTACATGGGATGCAGGAGACATCAATTATAATGTGTTGAGATGGACATCCTCTCCAAACCCGCCTTTTGGAGGTTATGGACCAAGCTTTGTTAACCCTAAAACAGGTGAGATTATGGGAGCAGATATTATGCTAGAATATGTGCATTTTACCAACAGAGTAATCTATGATAAGCTTTTTGACCTATCAGCAAAACCTAAAGCTTTTGATGCCTCTGAATATTTACAAGACAATAAAGTATTTTGCTCGTTAGGCCATGTCATGCACGAGAATACTATGTTTGGTAAAGCGGTCCTAGAAGTTGCTGGAGCTGGAGATTTAGAGATGGAGCGTATGAAAAAAGAAGCAATGATTGCACTAATTATGCATGAAGTTGGTCATACACTTGGTCTTAATCACAACATGAAAGCGAGTCAGTTATTCTCACCAGAACAATTAGCAGATGCAAGCTTTATTGAAGGAAAGTGTTTAACTGGTTCTGTAATGGATTACGCTGGTATTAATTTAACAACAGACAGAAGTAAACAAGGACAATTTTATGACACCTCTGTTGGACCTTATGATGTTTGGGCTATACAATTTGGATATACACCGTTTAAATCTGATAGTGAAAAACAGGCACTTTTAAATCAATCTACAAAGCCAGAACTTATTTTTGGCAATGATGCAGATGATATGCGTGCACCAGGTAAAGCTATTGATCCTCGTGTTATGATTGGTGATCTTTCTAATGACCAAATCGCTTACTCTATTGACAGGTTTAAGCTTGTAGATAATATGATGGGAGATATTAAGACTAAATTTGCCAAAAAGGGAGAATCATTCCAAGAGATGCGTCGTGCGTATTATATCCTAAGTGGACAACGTGCTACTGCTGGAGGTGTAATTTCGAGATTTATTGGAGGTGTTTATGTTGATAGAGCTATGGTTGGACAACCTGGAGCAACTCAACCTTACACACCTGTGAGCTTAGAAGACCAAAAGCGTGCTATGAATGCGCTAAAAACATATGTTTTTGCGCCTAATGCTTTTGATGCGCCTAATGACTTATACAACTACTTAGCCATGCAACGTAGAGGTTATAATTTCTTTGGAGGCCCTGAAGACCCAAAAATTCATAACCAAGTCCTAAATTATCAAAGAGGTGTATTAATTCATATCCTACATCCTAATACCTTACAGAGAATTACTGATAGTGAATTGTACGGTAATGAATATAAACTTTCTTCTTTTATGACGGATTTAAATAACGCTATTTTTAAAGCAGATATTTATGGTAATGTAAATTCATTCCGTCAGAACTTACAATTAGAATATACAAATATGCTAATCGACATGCTTACTGGTCGCCAAAGTGGACGATTCACCAATAACGCAAAATCTATGGCACTTTATAATCTAAAAAAGGTGAGAACGATGGCTGCGCCATCTGGAGATATATCTTCTAAAGCACATAAGCAACATTTAAGAACATTAATAGATAATGCATTAAAAGAAGTTAAATAATTAAAAAAAGGCTATCAGTATTAATTGATAGCCTTTTTTAATTCGTAATGTTTCTTTCTAGTGACACTAATGTTTATTTTATGTTTCATTACTATAATAACTATACATCAAAGCTTATGCCATAATTATATGTTAGTTGTTACATATTTATCGACTACTTAAGTATATTCATAAAACCAAATACCATGAAACAATTTATAATAGTATTCTTATTAGCATTTACACTACATAGTTTTTCTCAAAATATGACTGTTGAAAGGTTAGGTGAAATTGTAAATGAAGTCACAGATAATGTTGAAGGCGAAAACGGACGATGGCAATTTCAAATTAATGAAACTATTTTTATTGTTGTTACTGATTCTACTAATAATAGAATGCGAATTATCTCTCCAATAACAAAAATTATAAGTTTAGAAGAGAATATGTTACAAAACGCTTTAATTGCTAATTTTCATTCTGCATTAGATGTAAAATATGCCATTTCTGATGGCATCATATGGTCTGCATTTATTCATCCTTTAAGTGAATTATCCGACAAGCAAGTAGAGAGTGCTATTAGTCAAGTATATTATGCCAATGTAAATTTTGGCACAAGCTATGCTAGTACATCTTTAATTTTTCCTGGCAAAAAACGAGAAGCACCAAAAACTGACGATAAAAAATTAAAAACTAGAAAAATTTAAGAATATTCAGGTACTTTTCCTTTTACGTTTTCAAAAAAAGATTGTAAAAATTTAAAATCTGCCTCCTTATCATTAGTTGTATAAAAAGGCTCTGATATTTTATTTTGCTTATTCTCAAAGTCTAAAGTAAACATGATAATTGGGACATTCGCAGCTTTAGCAATATAATAAAACCCTGTTCTCCATTCCTTAACTTTTTTACGTGTTCCTTCTGGCGCTAGAGTTAGTCTAAACTCATCTTCACCTTCAAATAATTTTGCTATGGCTTCTACTTTATTTTGTCCAGAAGTTCTATCTATAGCTCTTCCGCCTATAGATTCAAAATAGTAATTAAATGGCCACTTAAAGAGTTCTTTTTTTCCAATAAAATTAGTTTTAACACCTGTTATTTTTCGAAGATATAAACCAACAAAGAAGTCATGCCAACTCGTATGAGGTGCAGCAATAATAACAGCTTTTTTTACAGTATCCTTTGAGAAATTTAGGTTTCCAGCAATTTTCCAACCCAAAATCTTGAAGTAAATAAATTTAGCTAGAGCTGTCATATTACATCTTTTGGTAAAGCGCTTTGAGTTTTTGAGACGTTATCGTTTCTTTCCATTTTTTACCGATAGCATTTTCCCATAATGG
>CAZBMY010000029.1:11447-14610 GCA_964492855.1 uncultured Flavobacteriaceae bacterium | reverse complement strand
GATATAATGCAATTAGTATACCTATAACGACTAAAACAATTTCGCCAATAGCATATAATATATATTTGCTAGCGCCAGTTTTTGTTATGGCTCTAAATCTACTTTTTCTAAAAATTTTCATTCTACTTAAAACTTAATGAACTGTAAGGTCGTGTCTTTCGAAGAAATAGACAAATAGTTAACGTTTTAAATTAGAGATACGCTCTAAAAGAGTAGGGTGCGAATAATGCATAAATACATAGGCTTTATGTGGTGTTAGATTACTCAGGCTGTTTTTAGAAAGTTTTTTTAATGATGAAATTAAAGGTTCTGCTTTGTAAGTGTATTTTGCATAGTCGTCGGCTTGGTATTCGAACTTGCGTGAAAAGTAGTTCATTATTAATCCTGTAATTTCAGAAATAGGAGAGTACAATAACCCAAAAGCAATAAGACCAGCATGAAAGCTTGGTATTTTAACACCAATAGCTTGTGATAGTAATGGATTAGATATAAAGATGGATAAAATGTAAAGTGTTAAGCCTGTTAATAAAATAGAAGCAATTAAATTGAAAATAATATGCTTACGTTTATAGTGACCAACCTCATGGGCTAAAACAGAAACAATTTCATCTTCATCTAAATCATTAATTAGAGTATCAAAGAGTGTGACGCGTTTTTCGCTACCAAAACCAGAAAAATAGGCATTAGCTTTTGTACTACGTTTTGAGCCATCTATGACAAATATTTTCTTTAAACCAAATCCTACAGAATTGGCATAATCTGAAATTTTACGTTTTAGATCACCGTCCTCTAAAGGGGTTTGCTTATTAAAAAGAGGAACTATAAGTCTAGCATAAAACATATTCATAAACACAGTAAATATTGTAATTAAAGCCCAAGCATATAGCCAAAATTGTAAACCAGTTAATTCGTAAAACCAAACGATTAATGCAATAATACCACCTCCTAATATAGCCATCATTATTAGACCTTTAATTTTATCTAAAATAAAGGTCTGTTTAGTGGTTTTGTTAAACCCAAACTGTTCTTCAATAACAAATGTTTTATAATACCCAAAAGGTGTGGTAATAATATCACTAGCAATCATTATAATACCAAAAAAAATAAGAGTGATTGCAACTGAATGATTTGAATAGCTTCTAGCTATGGTATCAACATATTCAAATCCGTCGAAGACTAAAAAGCCCAAAGTTAGAATTAACGAAAATAAAGAAGACCAAATACCAAATTTATAATTCACAGCTTTATAAGCTTGTGATTTTTTATAGGCATCTTCATCATATACATCAGAGAGTTCTAATGGGATTTTATCATTAAATTGTTTCGCATTTAGGGCATCTAAAACTTTATCTTTAATAAAGTTTATTACTATAATACTTATGATGATATAGAATAGAATTTCAGAATTCATTTTATTTAAAATTGCGTTGGCGTTTGGCTTCAAAAATAAGGATTCCTGCAGCAACAGAAACGTTCATAGAATCAATAATACCTTGCATAGGAATACTGATATTTTTAGTTGCTACATCTCGCCATTGTTGCGTTAATCCGGTTGCTTCAGTTCCCACAACAATAGCGGTTGGTAGAGTATAATCTTGTTTGTGATAAGGCTCTGATTCTTGCAGAATAGCGCTAAAAATATTAAAGTTATATCGCTTTAAATAATCAATAACTTCATCAGATTTTGCTACAGCAATTTCTGTTGTAAATACACATCCAACACTAGAGCGAATAATGTTTGGATTGTATAGGTCCGATTTTGGATTTGCAATGATAACGGCATCAATATTGGCAGCATCTGCAGTTCGCAAAAGCGCACCAATATTTCCAGGTTTTTCTGGCGCCTCAGCAACAAGAAGTAATGGATTTTTAGATGTAAGTTTTATATCTTCAAGATGGTGAGACTTCATATTTGCAACAGCTATAACTCCTTCAGTAGTTCCACGGTGTGCTAATTTTTGAAAAACTTCTCTTGATATTTCTATAATTTCTACATCATAGTGTCGCATGGCTTTAGCCTCACTTTCTGAAAATAAGTCAGGAAAAAACAATAATGTTTTAATAGTATAACCGCTTTTAATCGCCAATGATAATTCGCGCTTTCCTTCCAATAAGAACTGCCCTGTTTTTTTACGTTCGCGAGACTTTTCTTTAAGCAGAAGAAGCTGTTTTACCAAAGGGTTTTGTGGACTTGTAATAGACTTATGCATATAAATACAAAAGTAATGTAATTTTGTAGTAATTATTACGTCAAACAACGCAACAAACCAATTTAATAAAACTCATGAAAAAATTATTGTTATTATTTACAGCTGCTTTATTAGTTGTAGCTTGTAAGAACGAGACAAAGACTGCTACTGAAGTTGAAGAAGTTACACAAGACGATATTACGACTAGTGTTTATCCAGAGAATATCACTAAAGTTTTTGATGCCCATGGTGGTATAGATGCATGGAACAAAATGCAAACGTTATCTTTTACCATGAATAAACCTAATGGACCAGAAGTAACAACAACACATCTAAAAACTAGAGCGGAGTTAATAGACACACCAACTCATGATGCTGGTTTTGATGGCGAGACTTTTTGGGTAAATGAAAAAGACGGAAACGAATACAAAGGAAATGCCAAGTTTTATAAGGGCTTAATGATGTATTTCTACGCTATGCCTTTTATTGTTGGTGATGATGGTATCATTTATGAAGATGCTGAACCATTGACTTTTGATGGCAAAACATACCCAGGTGTATTAATATCTTATGATGCTGGTGTTGGAATTTCTCCAAACGACCAATACATCGTGTATTATGATTCTGAAACTGGGCAAATGCAATGGTTAGCATATACCGTTACATTTGGTAAAGAAGAAAAGAGTAAACGATTTAGCTATATCAGATATGATAACTGGCAAACTCTAAACGGATTGGCTTTACCAAAAAGTATATCGTGGTATAAAGTAGAAGAAGGACAACCTACAGAATTAAGAAATACAGTAGAATTTGCAGATGTTGTAGTTTCAGAAGAAGCTCCAAAAAACACAATCTTTGCTGCGCCGGAAGGTGCTAAGATTATAGAATAGTTTATATTCTAAGTTATAATGAAAAAGAAATAAAAAAAGGGAACCAATTTGGTTCCCTTTTTTTATACTTGCTAACAGCTAACA
>CAZBMY010000029.1:4374-11347 GCA_964492855.1 uncultured Flavobacteriaceae bacterium | reverse complement strand
GCTAACAGCTAACAAGCTTAATCAGTTCCATTTATCTTCTTAGAATACCGTTTCCAAAGCTCTGTTTGGTGTGTTTCTAAGCTAATCATTCTACCTTCAATAAAAGCATGAGTTAATTGGTTGGTACGCATATCTAAGGCGTCACCTTCACTAATAAACAGTGTGGCATCTTTACCTGTTTCTAAAGTGCCTAACCGGTTGTCTATACCCAATAACTTTGCAGTATTAGAGGTGATTAATTTTAAGGCATCTTCTTTATCTATACCTTCTCTTGCAGCTGTACCAGCATAGAAGGGTAAATTTCTTGTCTGAAAATTAGACACGTTACCAGTATGCATGCCAACAGTAATACCTGCATCCATTAATAACTTTGGAGTTTTGTATGGTAAATCGTAATCATCATCACTAGAGCCAGGTAAACGATGTGTGTGGTTAACCAATACTCCAATATTATTTTCCTTTAACAAGTCAGTAACTTTATGAGCTTCAGAGCCACCGATAATTACCATGTTTTTAATATCATTCGCTTTTGCGAACGCTATTGCATCAGTAATTCCTCTTTCATCATCTACATGGATATAAAGCTGTTGAGAGCCATTATACAAACCTTTCATAGCTTCAAAAGGAATATTCTTAGTAGCTCGATTACCTTTTAAATAGGCTTTACTATCTTTTATTAAAGTGCGTAATTCTTCAATTTGGTTGGCGTAATCCTTATTTAACTTTACACCTGGATCTTCACCAAGCCACCAACGCCCAAAACTATAAGAGTTTGGCCATGTGACATGAATACCATCATCTACTTTAACAGCAGCATCCTCCCAATTCCATGCATCAAATTGCATTACTGAAGATGTGCCAGAAATTCGACCGCCTTTAGGAGAAATTTGGCCAACTAAAACCCCATTTGGACGCATAGATTCTACAACTTTAGATTCGGCATTATATGCAATTAAGCTTCTAATATGTGGTTTTATGTTACCAGTCTCACGTTGGTCATTACTTGCTCTTACGGCATTAACTTCTACCAAGCCCAGAGAGGAATTGGATGTAATAAAACCAGGATACACATGTTTGCCTGTGGCATCAATAATATCCATAGTGCTAGAGTTTACGCGTACAGATGTAGCATCTGCAACATTGGTTATTTTTCCATCAGAAAATGTAATTATACTGTTTTCTATAACTTGTCCATTACCAATATGAGCCGTAGCTCCAATGATGGCAATAGCTTTACTTTGTTTAGATGCAGGTGTTTGCTGTGCAATACCTACCGAACAGCATAACAATAAAAGCGCATATATATATTTGAATTGTTTCATTTTATTCGTTTTTAAATTATTCTGAATCACAGTGTAATTGTTGTTTCTTAGAATTTTTTACAGGCTGTGTTTTTAAGCCTTTATTTTTATCTTGAAGCATGAGCTTTATTAACTTATTCTTTTCAGCTTTCATAGCTGCTCTAAGCTCTAAATCGCGCTCTAAATCAAAATAAGTGGCGCCTTCTATAATGGTTTTTTCTGCTTTTGTATAAATAGACATTGGGTGCCCACTCCATAAAACGACATCAGCATCTTTACCAACTTTTAAACTCCCTACACGATCATCTAAGTGTAATAACTTAGCAGGATTAAGTGTTACAAACTTCCAAGCATCTTCTTCACTAACACCTCCATACTTCACAGTCTTTGCGGCCTCTTGGTTTAAACGGCGAGACATTTCGCCGTCATCACTATTAATAGCAACAGTAACGCCTGCATTATGCATTATAGAAGCGTTGTAGGGGATGGCATCATTTACTTCAAACTTATAAGCCCACCAATCACTAAATGTAGAGCCACCAACACCATGTTCTGCCATTTTATCGGCAACTTTATAGCCTTCTAAAATGTGCGTAAATGTATTCACTCTAAAATCGAATTGTTCTGCCACTTTCATCAGCATATTAATTTCACTTTGTACATAAGAGTGACAACTAATAAAACGTTCACCGTTTAAAATTTCGACTAAGGTTTCCATTTCAGCATCTTTGCGATACGGTTTTCCACTCTTTTTTAAAGCTTCATATTCTCTAGCTCTTGTAAAATAATCAACAAATACTTGTTCAACTCCCATACGTGATTGCGGGAAGCGTATGGTTTGATTATCACCCCAGTTAGATTGTTTTACATTTTCGCCTAAAGCAAATTTGATGAACTTAGGTGAGTTGTCATAGATTAGGTTCTTTGCAGATTCTCCCCATTTTAATTTTATGATTGCTGAACGTCCACCGATAGGATTTGCAGAGCCATGCAATATTTGAATGGATGTTACACCACCAGCAAGGTTTCTGTAAATATCTATATCATCAGGGTCAACAGCTTCTTCAATACTAACTTCAGCGGTAGAATTATGACCACTTTCGTTAACACTAGTTGTTGCAATATGCGAATGCTCATCAATAATACCTGCAGTAATATGTTTGCCAGTAGCATCGATAACTTTGGCACCTCTACCACTTAAGTTTTTACCAATAGCAGAAATTTTACCATCCTTTATTAATACATCAGTACTTTCTAAAACACCTTCTGCTTCATTGGTCCAAACCGTAGCATTTTTAAATAATATTGTTTCTTGCTGTGGTAAACTATTAAACCCATAAGCTGTATTAGGATACGTCACTGGTACTATATCTAGCGATGTAGCATCTTTTTTAGGCTTCTTTTTCTTATCGTCTAAGTTTCCTGTTTTTTTAGCAGTAAACGCTGTTATAGTTCCATTGGCTAAGGTTGCTTTTCCTGTTAAATCATCATTATGTTCTATTCTAGCAGATAAGCGCGTAAACTCTTTTTTTGAAGGATTAACATCAGTAACTACTAGATTAACCCATTCATCTTTATAAGTGAGTTTAGTGCCTAAGGTAGTTCCATTACTAGTTATTTTGGCACTAGGTTTACTAAGGCTTCCAGAGATTGAAATATCATAAGGAGCTCCATTAATTGTTGTGGTGTATTTCCCTCTAATATCTTTAATTGACATAGATTCAATAACTGTTTTGTCACCTTTTACCCAGTTTTCGTAAAGTGTAGTTTCTTTTTCAAAAATATCACCAGAAGTAATTAAGAAATTAGCATATGCGCCATTTTTTAAAGAACCGATAACGTCAGACTTTCCTATTATATTTGCTGGTACAGTTGTTAAAGCTTCTAAAGCTTTAGTTTTATCTAAGCCATAATTAATTGCTTTAAGAACGTTTGCTTTAAACTCCTTTGGCGATTTTAAATTATCTGTCGTAAAAGCAAATGTAATATCATTATCAGCAAGTGCTTTTGGATTTGATGGTTTCTGATTCCATTCTTTCATATCAGCAACGCTTAATGTGTTTGCTAAAAACGGATTTTCGACATCATAAGCTTTAGGGAAATTAACAGGAATAATATAAGTCGCTCCAGTCGCTTTTATATCTGAAATACGCTCATACTCATCGCCGCCACCAACAATAACATATTGAATACCAAATTCATCTCCAACATTATCCACACGAACATCGTTAAGTTTATTACCAGCTTCAATAATTTGCACTAAATTTTTATTAGCAATTAAAGCTTCTAAAGAACGGTCTTTAGCAGTAGCATTTCCTTTTTCGTACCAATCGGCATCGTAGTACATCTGTCTTAACAATGCTGTAGTTCCCATAATAGATGATGGGTATGCTTGCGCAGAAGTTACACTTCTACTTAGCGATAAGTATTGTGCGGAACGACCGTCTAAAATACGTTCAGCGTCTCCACCTTTATTTGTCAAGGCAATTAAAGTACCAGTGCCTCGTACAACACCATCATGCATATGTGTGTTAACGACTCCAAAACCAGCTTTTTTTAAATCTGTAGCGGATTTAGTATCAAAACTAAATTTGTCTAGCGCATTCTGTTCTGGTTTAACGTGGTCATTCCAGTAAAAACCTTCACGGCTGGCATCGTATTGTGGTCGCCCACCACGTCTTTGCCGTTCAGGTGTTTTTACACCGAAGTTAGAGTAGATGTCTATAAAAGACGGATAAATGCTTTTGCCCGATAGGTCTACAACAATAGCATTTTCTGGAATTTTTACAGAAGCTCCTGTGGAGATGACTTTGCCCTCTTTAATTAAGAGTGTTCCTTTATTAATAACTTGCGTAGGCGTCACATAAATTTTTGCATTTGTAAATGCAGTATAATTTGTGTTTTTAGAGGTTACGCCGTCATTTTTCGGAAAATGCTCTTGTGCCATACTTATATAAGTGCACATTAGCATCATTAAAATAAGATACTTTTTTATCATGAAAATGGTGGTTAAATTAGAATCCTAAATATAAGAATTATGTTGTTTTGTTTAATGCCTTATGTGAAGTTTTAACATCATATAGACTATGATTTATCAAAGTAGTTTACATATAAAGCAACAACATAACTATAGCTTTTTATACCACCAGCTTGGTTATTGGTTTTTAAAAAAGCATCGTATGTTGTTTTAAATAGAGGTTCTAAAGGGTTTTCGTAACTTGACCAAAAGGCAGAAACTTCATCATAATTTTTACGAATACCTTTGTTTAGTGTTTGTATTAGTGTTTTATAAATCTCTGGCTCACGACGGTAAACTTCAAAAAGGCAATGTCTAACTATAAACGCATATCCAGAATAATTGAAATAAGAATCCTCATTATTAATAGCTGCTAATGCACCTATAAAATTAGCTTCATTCTCGGCAGCAAAACCCAGTTGATGTGCAACTTCGTGACTGGCTGTTGTTGGGAACTTAAACTTTGGAATCAGACCATCAATTTGAGCTTCATTTGTAAAAGGGTTTAAATACCCCGAATATCCCATATAAGTTAAGGCTAAACTATAGATAGATGTTTTAATACTAGAAGGTTGGTAATTTAATTGTGGAAATTTATGTTTTAAATTAGAATACCCATTCGGTACTTTTTTAAGAATTTCAGTCTTACTGTAAGGGATATCAACCTTAATAGAGTCAATGGGTTGTATAAGAGCGTGCGCAGTATTTGCTTTATCGATAAGCTGTTTGGTGACTTCTATTAATTGTTCCGTAGAATATTCAGGACTAATATCTAAAGATTTATAGAGTGGTTGACGGTAATAATTAAAAGCCCAAAGTATATGAAATGCAAAATAACCTATAGAAAATGCTGTAAGCAAATCTAAAGCCCAATGTTTAGTATCTTTTATCATACGCTTTCTGTTTTTCCATAACCATCTTAATATATAGATAGCGGCTATCGTATATAATAAATCACCAACTGAAAAGGGTAGCCAGCCAAACGCAAAGCGCATCAATTTAGAAATACCAATGTAAATGCCATTACTATAATAGGTTTCAATAAATTGAGGGATTAATTTTAAAATAGAAGTAATACCCAGGAGTCCAATAAAAGAGAATGCGATAAGATTTTTTTTATACTTCTGCATCTTCCAAAAATAGAAAATAGTTTTATATAAGTTATGGGTTTAACTACCTTTGTGCATCTAAAATAAACAATAATGAATACTGAAATAAGAGCATTAGAACCAAAAGCCCTTTGGAATAAATTTGCAGATCTAAATGCTGTTCCTAGGCCATCAAAGAAAGAAGAACGTGTTATTAAATTCATGAAAGATTTTGGTAATCGATTGGGGTTAGAAACTATTGAAGATGAGGTTGGTAATGTGATTATTCGAAAGCCTGCCACGAGCGGAATGGAAGATAGAAAACCAATTGTGATGCAAAGTCATCTAGATATGGTACATCAAAAAAATAACGACACGGTTTTTGATTTCGATACTCAAGGTATAGAGATGTTTATTAAGGATGATTGGGTAAAGGCAAAAGGTACAACTCTTGGTGCAGATAATGGCTTAGGTGTTGCAACTATAATGGCTGTTTTAGAAAGTACAGATATAGCGCATCCAGCTTTAGAAGCTTTATTTACTATAGATGAAGAAACAGGTATGACGGGAGCCAAAGGCCTAAAAGGAGGGTTATTAAAAGGCGAAATTTTACTCAATCTAGATACTGAAGAAGATGATGAAATAGGCGTAGGCTGTGCTGGAGGTGTTGATGTAACTGCAACTAGAGCGTATGAGCAAGAAGAAACACCAGAGTTTAAAATTGGATATCAAATTATAGTTAAGGGCTTACAAGGGGGGCATTCAGGAATGCAAATTCATGAGGGCTTAGGAAATGCTAATAAGTTGATGAACCGTCTCTTATTTGATGGATTTGAAAAGTTTGGTCTTCGTATTTCTGAAATAGATGGCGGAAGTTTACGAAACGCTATACCTAGAGAAAGTAAAGCTATTGTAGCGATAGATGCTGTTAATGAAGAGGCGTTTAAAAATGAAATTAGTTCACTTTCTGAAGTCATAAAGAAAGAATATAAAACCATGGAATCCGATTTAGACATTGAAGTTTCTAAAATCGATACACCCGAAAAAATTATGGATTTAGGTGTGCAAGAAGGTTTAACTAGAGCAATCTACGCAGCCTTAAATGGTGTCTATCGCATGAGTCCAGATATCTCAGATTTAGTTGAGACGTCTAATAATATTGCACGTGTTATTGTAAACGATGGTTATATAAAAATTGGATGCTTAACACGAAGCTCTGTAGAAAGTTCTAAATATGATTTAGCAAATACATTAAGAGCGACATTTGAATTAACGGGGTGCAAAGTTGAATTTTCAGGAGATTATCCAGGTTGGGCACCAAATATGGATTCTGATATTCTTAAAGTCATGGTCCCAATTTAT
The DNA here is from genome assembly GCA_964492855.1 of uncultured Flavobacteriaceae bacterium. Lineage (GTDB taxonomy): Bacteria > Bacteroidota > Bacteroidia > Flavobacteriales > Flavobacteriaceae > Winogradskyella. The sequence continues at coordinate 4,580 of CAZBMY010000029.1, read as the reverse complement.
AAACGCTTAAATAATGGTGAAGAACCTCATGTGGCAGCTTGCCATGCTGGGTTAGAATGTGGTATTCTAGGTCAGAATTATCCAGATATGGATATGATAAGTTTTGGTCCTAATATTAAAGGCGCACACTCACCAGATGAACGCGCTCAAATTTCTTCAGCACAAAAATACTGGGAATTTGTATTAGAGATTTTGAAGCATATTCC
>CAZBMY010000029.1:0-4274 GCA_964492855.1 uncultured Flavobacteriaceae bacterium | reverse complement strand
GCTAAATGCGACGGCATGTAAAAAAATGATTTTTCACCAACATGCATCATCGCTAATGCTTCTTTAAAACCAGCTACTAAACTAGCATCTGGAGTGATTTGCATTGGTGCAGGAGCATATCTGTTTAGTTGCACTTTTTGTGGGTTAAGCATTCCGTATTTTTCTTCAACTTCCTTTACGTTACTGTCTAAAAGTATGCCGTCTGTAAAGTATGCTTGATAGTTTATTAATGCTGTTTGTCCTGTATTTGGTTTATCACCTGTGCCTTTCTGTAAGTTGTAAACTAACAGACCAGAAGAAGTCGCTTTTGCTTTGGCAGTATAGTCTTCTATTGTAGGCTTAAACTCTAAGGCAACTTCAGCTTTTTTCTCTTCTGCTAAGCGTTTTTCTTCTTCAGCTTTTTTACGCACATCTTCTAATTGTGTTTTAATACTAGGTTCTACTTTAGGCATGTCTTCAGTAAACACCTTTGGAGCGTCAAAGCGTCTTGCATCTTTTCCTTTTCTGATAATATTAACCTTAGTGATATACACATCTTCAACGGGTCTGTTATTTCTCGCTCTAGGGTCTATAACTTTTACATTAGAGATAGAGTCTTGCACTTCTATACCCTGTACAAGCTCTCCAAAAACGGAATGACAACTCACTCTAGGTTGGTCACATGGTTTCATGTCACCTTGGTCATTAAAAGCATTAAGACTTGGATAAGGTACTTCTGTGATAAAAAATTGAGAACCGTTAGTATTAATATTACCACCGTTTGCCATAGACAATATGCCAGGCTTATCGTGTTTTAAACTGGCATCAAAATCTGCAGCAAATCGGTATCCTGGTGTCCCTCTACCTGTACCAGTTGGATCACCTCCTTGGATCATAAACTTGTCCATTACCCTATGAAATATAATGCTGTCAAAAAAAGGTTTTCCTTCGTATTTTTCTTCAACCATAGGATGATTACCTTCCGCTAATGCAACAAAATTTGCGACAGTTACTGGGACTTTGTCATAATGTAATTTGGCTACCATTGTACCTTTAGAGGTCACAATCTCAGCGTACAGACCATCTTCTAGGTCTGGGTGCTGTACTTTACATGAGTTTAAAACAATAAACGATAAGAGTATTGTTAGAGATGTTAAGGATTTTTTAATCATTGTTTTGTGTTATAGTTTTTAAAATTACGTTGCAAATTAATGGCACGTTAGCGCCTATTTTATTATCATCACCATAATAGCCATACGCTTTTTGAGATGGAAATATAAAAGTAATATTTTCAGAAGCTTTCATCAACTTAAGACCTTCTCTTAGTCCAGAAAACAACTCTTCTTTATCCATAGTGTAGAATTGTGTGCCAATATCGTCTTTAGAATAAATTTCATTACCATTAAGGTCCGAGATTGTATAAGCATACTCTAATCGGTCGCCAAATTTGGGGGTAATAGTATCGTTTTTTGCTTTAGAATTATAATGATACCAAAAACCATTTTCTGAGCTCAAAAAAGTCTTATCAGAAAGACCTGAAATAACTTTTTGAATCTCACCACGTTCCTTCTTATTTAACGCTTTGTTACGTTCAACAGACTCTTTTATAAAAGAACCTGATTTTACAGTCACAGGAGGGCGTGCCTCAGGAGACTTACAACTAGTAAAGAGAACTACTAATATAAATATTATGGGTAGGAAACGCATTAAATGAGTTGGGTTTTATATTCAGGCAATATAGCAATAAATTTCTCAATGGTTGCCTCTAGAGTATCTTCACTTCTGCCTCCTGCGGCATTAGTATGTCCACCGCCATTGAAGTGTGCTCTAGAAAATTCGTTAACCGAAAAATCACCTTTGCTTCGTAACGATATTTTAATAATATCGTCTTGAGTGTTTTCTATAAAAATAGCAGCTAAGACAATACTTTTAATTGATAGTGCATAATTGACTACGCCTTCCGTATCACCCTTTTTAAAATTGAATTCATCCAATTCTTTTTGTGATAAGGTTATATAAGCCGTATTTAATTCTGGAATAACTTTTAAATTTTGAAGTGCTCGTCCCAAAAGTTGAAGTCTATCATAGCTATTTGTATCATACACTTGGTTATGAATTTTAGTATTGTCCGCACCTTTTTCGATTAAGCTAGAAATCACATGATGTGTTCGGTTTGTTGTCGAACGAAATCTAAATGACCCCGTATCTGTCATAATACCAACATAAATACAAGTGGCAATATCTGCAGTAATCTTACTAGTATCACCAAGCATTTCTATAAAATTATATACCATTTCACAAGTAGAAGACATGCTCACGTCAGAATACATGTATTTGGCGTAGCTATCTGGTGATTGATGGTGGTCAATCATAACCTTTAGAGCTTCGGTTTGCTCTAAAAAAGCACTCATATCGTTACCTGTACGATGCAGTGCATTAAAATCTAGTGTAAAAATAATATCGGCTTCAGAAATTAATTTTTCAGAATCTGTTCTTTGAGATTCAAACTTTACAATAGAGTCTTCTCCAGGAATCCACTTTAAAAAATCGGGATAATCGTTAGGTGCTACAACAGTAGCATTGTGATGATTCAATTTTAAGTAATGCATCAATGCTAGAGTAGAGCCTATAGCATCGCCATCTGGATTTTTATGCGGAATAATCACAATCTTTTTTGGCGTGCTTAATAGCGTTTTTACAGCAGAAATATCTTCTCTTTTCATAACCAACGAATATACAATTTAATAACAACTCCTTGAAATGCTTTAGGTATAATTTAGATTATATTTGACGATAAATACGTGAGTTATGAAATCAATATTAAAAGCCTTTTTTCTTGTCTCTGTTCTGTTTTATAGCTGTGGAACGAGTAAGAAAAGTACAAGCGAAGTTTCAGCAGATTCAGATTACACTATTGCATTTGGGTCTTGTAATAAACAAAATGTCAAAAATGAATTATGGGATGATGTTTTAAAACAAAAGCCAGATTTATGGATTTGGGGAGGTGACAATATTTATGCAGATACAGACGATATGGCTATCCTAAAAGCCGAATATAATAAACAACTCAACAATGAACACTACAAGACATTAGTTGAGACTACTAAAATCTTAGGGACTTGGGATGACCATGATTATGGTTTAAATGACGGTGGTGAAGAATTTACAATGAAAAAGGAGAGTCAAAACCAATTTCTTGATTTTATGGGTGTATCTCAAAATGATGAGAGACGAAATAAAGAAGGGGTTTACCATACAGAAAACATTAAAACCTCAGACGGAACCATTAAAATACTGGTCTTAGACACACGTTATTTTAGGTCGTCTTTGGTTAAAGATACCGAAACCAAAAAACGTTACAAGCCTAATACTGATATATCATCTACTGTTTTAGGTGAAACCCAATGGAAATGGTTAACAGATGAATTGAATAGCTCTAAAGCCGATTTTAATATCATAGTTGGTAGCATACAATTTTTGTCCGTAGAGCATGGTTTTGAAACCTGGGGAAACTTTCCGCATGAGTTAGAGCGTTTAGAGAATGTGATTGCTAAGTCAAAAGCCAAAGGCGTATTGCTTCTATCTGGTGATAGACACATTTCTGAATTTTCTAAAGTTGTAGTGCCTGATTTAGACTACCCATTAATAGATTTCACCTCAAGTGGTTTAACACATTCGTATTCAAATTTTACTAGTGAGCCTAATAAAAATAGAGTAGGCGAAGTCGTTTCTGTAAAGAGTTATGGCCTATTGAAATTCAATTTTAAAGCGCATAAAATTACCATGGAAATGTATGCAGATGGTAACGAAAAATTAAGGCAATTAATACAACAGTATTGATGCTTGTTTATTTTGTAAAATAGCGTATTTTTGCACGCGAATTCGCCAAGCGATTTGGTGACATTAATTAAATAAAATATGGCAACTAACAGAACATTTACAATGTTAAAGCCAGATGCTGTTGAAAAAGGACACATTGGCGCAATACTAGAAAAAATCAACGCTTCAGGTTTTAGAATCGTGGCAATGAAATTAACGCAGATGACTAAGGCAGATGCTCAAGAATTTTACGCAATCCATAATGAGCGTCCATTCTTTGGAGAATTAGTAGAGTATATGACTCGTGGTCCTATTGTAGCAGCAATATTAGAAAAAGATAATGCTGTTGAAGATTTTAGAGCGTTAATTGGAGCAACTAATCCTGCTGACGCAGCTGAAGGAACTATTCGTAAAATGTATGCAGATTCTATTAGTGAAAATGCAGTACACGGAAGTGATAGTGATGACAATGCAGC
>CAZBMY010000028.1:11416-14762 GCA_964492855.1 uncultured Flavobacteriaceae bacterium | reverse complement strand
GTTTTATGCTTTAATGTCTTATTCAATTTAATAGCATCAAATCCTAAATTATTTAGGGTCTAATACCACAAAAGGAATAATCATTTCTTCTAATGATACACCTCCATGTTGGTAAGTGTTTCTATAATAACTAACATAATGGTTAAAGTTATTAGGGTAGGCGAGAAACAAATCATTTTTAGCAAAAATAAAGGAACTACTCATTGTAATAGAAGGGAGCAAAATAGATTTTGGGTCTTTTACAGCTAATACATCTTTATCTTGGTATGTTAGACTTCGTCCTGTTTTGTAACGTAAATTTAAACTTGTATCTCTATCTCCAATAACCTTTGTTGGTGCAGATACGTTTATTGTACCATGGTCTGTGGTTAAAATGAGTTTAAACCCTAATTGCTGAGAAATTTGAATCATTTCTAATAACGGTGAATTTTTAAACCAACTTTTAGTTAAAGATCTATAAGCTTTGTCATTAGAAGCTAATTCTTTAACAACTTCCATTTCTGTTTTAGAATGTGATAGCATATCTACAAAATTATAGACAACTACATTTAAATTATTACTCTTTAGAGTTTTGAAATTGTCAACTAATTTCTTTCCGCCTTTAAGGCTTGTAATTTTATGATATGAATAACTCACATGAGAAAGACCTAAACGCTTTAACTGTTCTCTAAGAAAGTCTTCTTCGTGCATGTTTTTACCGCCTTCATCGGTATCGTTTTTCCAATATTGCGGATATAGATTTTCCATATCACTTGGCATTAGACCAGAAAATATGGCATTACGTGCATATTGTGTGGCTGTTGGTAAAATACTATAGAATGAAGTTTCAGAGGCTTTCTTATAATAATTATTAACTGTTGGTTCAAATGCTTTCCATTGGTCATATCTTAAATTGTCTACAACAACTAAAAGAGTAGGTTGGTTATCACTAAGTTCTGGGACAACCTTTTCCTTAAATAAATTATGTGACAGCAATGGAGAATCTGCTCCAGGTAGAAACCAGTCTGCATAGTTTTTTTCTATAAACTTCCCAAATTGGGTATTGGCCTCATTTTTTTGAGATTCTAATATATTGGTCATACCTACATCTTCAATATCTTCAAGCTCTAATTCCCAGTAGATTAACTTTTGATACAAATCGGCCCATTCTTCAAATGTATTAACCATAGCTAAATCCATAGCTATTTTTCGAAATTCTTGTTGATAATTTGAAGTGGTTTTTTCTGAAACTAATCGCGAATGATCTAAATTTTTCTTTAAGCTCAATAAAATTTGATTAGGATTTACAGGCTTAATTAAGTAATCTGCAATTTTACTGCCAATCGCCTCTTCCATAATATATTCTTCTTCACTTTTAGTAATCATTACTACAGGAAGATTAGGACGACGCTCTTTTAATTCGTTAAGAGTTTCTAAACCTGTTAATCCAGGCATATTTTCGTCTAAGAATACAATATCAAAATTGGTGTCATCAATAATTTCTAAAGCTTCAGTACCACTTTGGCATTTTGTAACATTATAATTTTTTTGTTCTAAGAATAGTATATGTGGCTTTAGTAGGTCAATTTCATCATCTACCCAAAGAATATTTATAGTGTTCATGTATATTTGTTTTTTGATTAATAAAATTCAGCGCGTTTGCCAAACAACAAACTTAAAATATTTAACGACCCAATTTACGGTTTTATTACAATCCCAAATTCACTAATTTTTGATTTAATAGCCCATAAATATTTTCAACGTTTAAGACGAATTTCTCAAATGGGAATGTCTTATTTGGTATATCCAGGTGCACATCATACACGTTTTCATCATGCTTTAGGTAGTATGTATTTAATGCAAAAGGCTGTGAATGTACTACGCTTTAAGGGAATAACAATTTCTGAAGAAGAAGAAACAGGTTTGTATGTTGCCATTTTGTTGCATGATATTGGGCATGGTCCTTTTTCTCATGCTATGGAGCATAGTATTGTAAATGAGATTTCTCATGAAGAAATTTCATTATTTTTTATGCAGAAGTTGAATGATGAATTTAACGGAAGTTTAACCTTAGCTATTAAAATTTTTAAAGGTGAGTATCACCGTAAGTTTATGTGTCAGCTTATATCGAGTCAATTAGATATGGATAGAGCAGACTATTTAAAGCGAGATAGCTTTTACACGGGTGTTGCAGAAGGAAATATAAATAGTGAGCGACTCATTACAATGCTTAATGTTGTTAATGATGAGTTGGTTGTTGAAGAAAAAGGAATCTATAGTATTGAAAAATTTTTAATCGCTAGACGTTTTATGTATTGGCAGGTTTATCTGCATAAAACAGGTCTAGTCGCAGAGCAACTCTTAACTCGAGTTCTACGTCGTGCTAAAGAGTTAGTAGAATTAGGAACGGAATTAAATGTAAGCAAACCTTTAAACTATTTTTTAATCCATAATATCAATGCTTCAAATTTTGATGAAATATGTTTAGAAACTTTTTCTAGGTTAGATGACTATGATATTGTTTCTGCTATGAAATCATGGCAGTATCATGATGATTTCGTATTACGGAATCTATGTGATATTATTATTAATCGTGATTTGCTTCGTATTAAACTAAAAAACAAACCTATTACTTCATCTATCCTTAAGACTCGGAAGCAAGCTCTAATGGAAGAGTACAATATTTCAAGTGAAGAAGCAAGCTATTTTGTTTTTGATGGTCAGATAACTAATCAGGCTTACAAAAAGACTAGGGAGCAAATAAAAATATTATTTAAGACAGGAAAAGTAAAGGATATTATTAAAGCTTCAGACCAATTAAACCTAAAAGCGCTAAGCAAACCTATAACTAAATATTATATCTGTTATCCTAAAAACAAAATGTGATACATTTTTTCTATTTTTGCGAGACCAACCAAAACGCTCAAACATAAAATTTGAAATTTACAGCAGAACAAATCGCAGGTATTTTAGAAGGCACAGTAATAGGAGATATTAATGCTGAAGTTTCAACACTTTCTAAAATAGAAGAAGGAAAAATAGGTTCTTTAACCTTTTTGGCTAACCCAAAATATAAATCTTATATATATTCAACTCAAGCATCAATAACTATTGTTAATAATGACTTTGTTGCTGAGCAAGACTTGTCTACAACATTAATAAAGGTGGAAGATGCCTACAAAGCATTTTCAAAACTTTTAGAATATTACAATCAGATAAAATTGAATAAAACTGGAGTTGAGTCGCCCTCTCATATTTCAGAATCAGCTTCAATAGGAGATAATCACTATATAGGTGCATTTTCCTATATCGGCGATAATGTAAAAATAGGCGATAATGTAAAAATATTCCCTAATTCATATATTGG